>JBIIGH010000034.1:0-13804 GCA_044236565.1 Algoriphagus sp.
CAGCTTTTTCAAGTTGACTTTTTCATACACCTGCCTCAAGTAGCTGCAGCGTCTTATGTAAACTCATTTACAGAAATCCTTTTTGAACGGATTATTTCCCCGCAGGGGCCCTAAAAAATCATTCTTCTTCTGAATTCATCTCCTCGTTCCCACAAAGGAACGAGTCTACTAATTTCTATTTCAATTCCTTAAATTTTATCAAAATGCAAAACAAAGGTGCAATCGTGTTTTTGACGGTGATCATTACAGCGCTCTGCCTGTACTACCTGTCATTCACTCTTATATCCAATGGCGTGCAAGAAAAGGCTACGGCCTATGCAACAGACGCCTCCGGCAATATTGACTTTGCCAAGAAAAGAGCTTACCTAGATTCGGTTTGGAGACAGCCCGTTTACAACTTTCTAGGGGCAAGCTATACCTACCAAGAAGTAAAAGAAACCGAGCTTGGACTTGGACTTGACCTTCAAGGTGGAATGCACGTGACCCTAGAGGTTTCTCCTGTAGAAATCGTCAAAGGTATTGCAGGAAACCCTAAGAACGAGCTATTTAATGCTTCCGTAGATCAAGCAAGAGAAGCTGCCAAAACTTCAGACGCGAAGTTTGTGGACTTATTTTATGCATCATGGCAAAAAAATAACCCAGGCAAAGCATTGAGCTCCGTATTTGCAACTGCTGCAAATAGAGGTAAAATCTCTTTGGAATCAACTGATTCCGAGATCCTTGAGATCATCGATACCGAAGTGGAAAATGCAATCGATCGTTCCTTCAATATCTTGAGAACGCGTATCGACCGTTTTGGTACTTCACAGCCCAACATCCAGCGGATCGCTGGTTCAGGAAGAATTCAGATCGAACTTCCAGGTGCTGACAACCAGGAGCGTGTGCGCAACTTGCTTCAAGGTGTAGCTAAATTGCAGTTTTGGGAAGTACTCGAGATCAATGAATATGGTGGTGCGATAGAGCAAATCAACACCACATGGGTTGCAGATCAGAAAACTAAGATGGGAGACCTTGCTGCTTCTGATACCACCGCCACAGATACCACGGCTACGGATTCCCTATCCGCAGAAGACTCCTTGCGCAATGCGTTGGAAAAGCAGTTGGAGCAGATCGACCCAATGAACAATGCCAACGCGAGCATATCTCCGCTTATCGCTTTGAGAAAAGCAGATTACGGATTGGTGTATGATGTTCGCGACACAGTCATTGTCAATCGCATTCTAAAAAATGAGCGCTACCAGTCCTTCCTTCCAAAAGACCTTCGACTACTTTGGGGCATAAAACCTACTAAAGCTGAAGATGGAACAGAAATCCTAGAATTGTATGCGATCAAATTGAGAAAAGGTTCTGACCAGGCTCCACTAGAAGGAGATGTGGTAACAGATGCGCGTCAGACCCTAGATCAAACTTCTCAGCCTGCGGTATCCATGCAAATGAATGCCGATGGAGCTAGAAAATGGAGAAATCTTACCTCTGAAAACGTAGGCAGAAGAATTGCCGTCGTATTGGATGACTACGTGTACACTGCTCCTATGGTAAATGGAGAGATTCCAAATGGTCAGTCTGAAATCTCTGGAAACTTCACGCTATTGGAAGCCCAGGATTTGGCAAACATTTTGAAATCAGGTTCCCTACCTGCTCCTACTCAAATCGTAGAAGAGAGCATCATCGGCCCAACCTTGGGTAAAGAGGCACAAAACCAAGGCATCATTTCCATGATCGCAGGTCTTGCCTTGGTGGTCTTGTTCATGGTTGCCTATTATGCAAAAGGTGGTTTGGTGGCAGTTGCTGCCTTGGTATTCAACATCTTCTTCATCTTGGGTATCCTGGCTCAATTGAGCACAGCCTTGACCCTACCAGGTATTGCCGGTATCGTATTGACGATGGGTATGTCTATTGATGCGAACGTATTGATTTTCGAACGTATCAAGGATGAACTTCGAAATGGAGTCAACTTGCTATCTGCAATTAACACCGGATACGACAAGGCATTCTCCGCGATTTTGGATGGTAACGTCACTACCTTCTTGACAGGCGCGATCTTGTTTGCTTTGGGCCAAGGTCCTGTAAAAGGCTTCGCGATTGTATTGATGATCGGTATTGCTTGTTCATTCTTTACTTCTGTATTCATCACCCGAGTGATGGTGTCTTGGATGACCAAAAAAGGCGACAAGAGCAACATCTCTTTCTCTACTCCATTTGCCAAAAACTCACTTTCTGCCTTGAACATCGACTTCATGAGCAAAAGAAAGTTGGCTTACATCGCCTCTTCCTCCATCATTGTGATCGGTTTGGGTCTTGCAGTAGTCAATGGATTGAAGCTAGGTGTAGACTTTACGGGTGGACGTTCCTATGTAGTTGCCTTCAACCAACCGATGGTGCCTTCTGATTTGAAAGTGGGCCTAGATGGTGAGTTTGATGGATCTGTGGAAGTGAAAACGTACGGTTCAAACAACGTCCTGAAAGTCACTACTTCTTACTTAATCAACGAAGATGACGATGCTTCCAACAAAGAGGTGGAAAGCAAAGTGAAGGAAGGAATTGCCGCAGTAACCGGATTTACTTTCGTAGAAAATTCAACTCAACTTGGAGACAAGCAGTTTTCAATCACTGGATCCTCTAAGGTTGGTGCTACAGTAGCGAATGATATCAAATCCTCTTCCGTACAAGCGATTATTCTCGCTTTACTTGCGATCTTCCTTTACATCTTGCTTCGTTTCCGTAAGTGGCAGTTCTCCTTGGGAGCGATTGTTGCCTTGGCACACGATGCGCTCTTCGTGATAGCGGCATTTTCGATTGCCGGCACCTTTGGCGCCAACTTCGAAATTGACCAAGTGTTTATTGCCGCTATCTTGACGGTAATCGGTTACTCCATCAACGATACCGTAATTATCTATGACCGTATCCGTGAGAATGTGGAAAATAGAGGATCTCGTCATATGCTCAAAGTATTCAACGATTCCATCAACGAAACCTTGAGCCGTACCTTGATCACTTCCTTCACTACAATTATCGTGGTCATTGTCCTCCTTTTCTTTGGAGGTGAGGTATTGAGAGGCTTCTCCTTTGCCCTATTCATAGGTATTACTGTAGGTACCTTCTCTTCCATCTACATCGCAACTCCTATCGTCGTCGATTTGATGAAGAAGGAAATCGAAGAAGATGGTTCTCAGAAGGAAACCAAAAAAGGCTAATTGGATTATCCGCAATCCTTCCAGAAATTCAATAGGAGTGTTTTCATGCGGATAATCGTCCACAGATGACAGACCACGGTCCACAGCCCACTAAAGAGAACTTCAATCCTTGTTTTATAGGGTTGCTGGTAAAAAGCAGATAATCAAAAAGTCTAAAAATGAATCTTCTTTGACTAGAAAGGGCGGGAAAATTTTCCGCCCTTTTTTTTTGTAGTCCTCGGGTTGCTTACCTTAGTTGAGGCTTCGCCAAAATTGAACCCCAATCATTCCTCCATGTCTACTCCCCTTCGTGCAGCCTTAGTTGGCTATGGTTCCGTTGCTGAAAAAATGCACGCTCCCCTCTTGGAAGTTTGCCCCTCCCTGGACTTCGTTGCTGTAGTCGAGCGAAATGGCTTCCGCTGCCAGCAAAAATACCCCAAGGTGCAAACGTTCACGAGTTTGGATGCCTTATTGGCGGCAGATCCTGCGGACCTGATCTGCATCACTACGCCGAACGAACTCCATTTTTCCATGGCCAAGCAATGCCTACTTGCCGGCAAGCATGTGGTCGTGGACAAGCCCGTTACACTCGTGGCCGAAGAAGCTGAAGAACTGTTGGCACTCGCCACTTCCAAAGGATTGGTGTGCAGCATTTTTCACAACCGCCGCTACGATGGAGATTTCAAAACCCTTCAAGAAATCGTAGCCAAAAATTTACTCGGCCGACTGGTCTTTCTGGAGTCCCATTTTGATCGCTTCCGACCGCAAGTATCCGAAAACTGGAGAGAAAAAGACTGCCCCGGAAATGGCATCACCTACGACCTAGGTTCCCACTTGATAGACCAAGTGGTCCTTCTTTTTGGCAAACCTACCGCCATCTCGGCCGACATTCGCAAGCAGCGTACCAATGCCGTTGCAGACGATTACTTCGACATTGCTTTGGACTACCCAGGATTCAAAGCACGGGTAACAGCCGGGGCAATAGTCAATGTGCCCACTCCCAAATTCATGCTCTTGGGTGAAAAAGGAACCTACCAGAAATTCTTCTTGGATGTACAGGAGCAGGCATTTAAGGATGCAAGAATTCCAGCAGGAGCAGATTGGGGAATGGAGCCCGAAGAACGATGGGGAAAAATTCATTACGCAGCCGAAACACAGGCATACCCTACCCTTCGAGGAGATTACCGTGTGTTTTACGAAAACGTAGCCGATGCCATCTTGGGAAAGACTTCACTCTTGGTGACGCTGGAACAAGCAATTCCGGTGCTTCGAATTATACAAGCTGCCTTTATCTCCTCCCAAGAAGGAAGAAAAATCGGTCAAGCAGAGGGGAAATGGTAGGTAAACCCATTTCAATCGAGAAATAAGCCAAGGCCTCGTCCTCCGCAAATCAATTAGATTCCTTAATTTTGCGCCCTATGGCAAAAACAGAAACTCCAGGCGAAAACGCCCAATTGAAAGATATCATCTCCCATGCCAAAGAGTATGGCTTTGTGTACCCAAGTTCCGAAATCTACGACGGCCTACAGGCAGTGTACGACTACGGTGCCTACGGGGTAGAGTTGAAAAACAACCTCAAGCGCCTCTGGTGGGAAAGCATGACCCGCGTGCAAGACAACATTGTCGGCATCGATGCGGCCATCTTTATGCACCCCACCACCTGGAAGGCCTCTGGCCACGTGGACTCCTTCAACGATCCGATGATCGACAACAAGGACAGCAAAAAGCGCTACCGTGCAGACGTATTGGTAGAAGATCATGCTGCCACTCTTGAAAAAGCTGGCCAAGCCGAAAAAGGCAAGGCCCTTACCGCTGCTCTTGCACGCCTTCTCGAAGCCGAAGACCTAGCCGGAGTACGCGACCTCATCACCAACGAGGGCATCAAATGCCCAATCTCTGGCACCTCCAACTGGACCGATGTACGTCAGTTCAACCTGATGTTTTCGACCCAAGTAGGATCCGTAGCAGAAGACTCCTCCACCATCTACCTGCGTCCGGAGACGGCGCAAGGGATCTTTGTCAACTTCCTGAATGTACAGAAGACCGCCCGCATGAAGGTGCCTTTTGGCATTGCCCAGATCGGCAAAGCCTTCCGAAACGAGATTGTGGCACGGCAGTTTATCTTCCGCATGCGGGAGTTTGAACAGATGGAAATGCAGTTTTTTGTACGCCCTGGCACCGAGTTGGAGTGGTACGAAAAATGGGCCGCCACACGAATGGCATGGCACTTGGCTTTGGGAACCCCTGCCGCCAAGTTGCGCAAGCACCCTCACGAAAAGCTCGCCCACTACGCGAATGCGGCCATGGACATCGAATTCGAGTTTCCATTTGGATTCAAAGAGGTGGAAGGCATTCACTCCCGTACCGACTTTGACCTCAAATCCCACCAGGAGTTTTCCAAAAAGAAGCAGCAGTACTTTGATCCAGAGATCAACCAGAACTACATCCCGTATGTGATCGAAACCTCCATCGGGGCAGATCGCTTGTTCTTGTTGACACTTTGCAATGCCTACACGGAGGAAAATTCTGAGGAAAAGAGCAGAACCTACCTCAAACTACACCCAGCAATTGCTCCGGTAAAAGCGGCAATCCTTCCCATCATCAAAAAGGATGGCTTACCGGAAAAAGGGCAAGAGATCGTGGAGCTCCTCAAGTACGATTTCAACATCATCTACGAAGACTCAGGCTCCATCGGCAAGCGTTACACGCGCCAGGACCTGATCGGTACCCCTTTCTGTATCGCGGTGGATCACCAGACCTTGGAAGACAATACCGTCACCATCCGTCACCGTGACAGCACCGAGCAGGAGCGCGTGGCGATATCCGAGCTCCATGGCCGAATCACCGAGGCAACGAGCTTTAGAAGGGTATTTGAAAAGTTGTAAAAAAGACTTTTAGAACCAAGAGGCAAGAGATTAGACTTTGAATCCTGCTGATTTAAAAATCCTGCTCCATAAGCAGGATTTTTTCTTGCCCCTATCTGCAACATGTGGTGTTCTTGACTCTATTTTTTAATGTCGAATGTCTAACGCCGATCGAAGAATGTCGAAGTGAGGAAAACTAGTTTCTAGTGTCGGCAGGCTGCCTAGTCTAATCTCTTGGCTCTTGCTTCTTTTTTAATGTCGAATGTCTAACATCGATCGAAGAATGTCAAAGTGAGGAAAACTAGCTTCTAGTTTCGGCAGGCTGCCTAGTCTAATTTCTTGGCTCTTGTTTCTTGCTTCTGAAAGCATCTCGCTACTAAAAATCAACTCTCCCTCTCTCCTTCCCATCCCCTAACAATAAGCTCTTGGGAGACTTGGAGTTGACATACACATGCACGATGTTTTGCTGCCCGTCAAAATCACGCAGCAGGAGCGTGTTTTGTACCTCCACGGTTTTGGGCACTGCCGTGGCAGTCGATTCTAGGTAAAACCAGGCGGCATCTTCCTCTACTTCATAGCCTAGGTAATTCAGCGGAACCAATTTCCCATTGACCCAAACCTGGGTATGCTTGAGTAGGTAGGCCTTCACTTGGCCTTCCAACTTGGCCTTGTCTTTTGGTTTGAGAAAATCCACCGTCACTCCAGCCTCCTTGCTCAAGGCCACTTCCAAGTCATCCCAAAAAATCTTCTGGGCAACTTCCATCTTTTTAGAACTGGGGTTGTACCGCAGTTCGGTAAGGGTGATGTAAAATGGATGTGCGAGAGTGAAATAGGCCCAAAGTGCCCATGAAAATACGCTGAGTTGCATTTGCTAATCCAATAGTGCCGTTTGTAGGAATTATACCGTAATATTGAGCTTTATTTATTTCTTTTCGAAGTATTTCTACGAATATGACTTCATTTGAACTCTATTTTAAGCTTGGATTACAACATATTTTAGACCTGCAGGGGTTTGATCATATCTTGTTTATCCTCGCACTTTGCGCAGTCTATGTGGCTCGGGACTGGGTAAAAATCCTCCTGCTCGTCACCGCATTTACCCTCGGGCACTCGCTCACCTTGGCGCTAGCCACTTTTGAGGTGGTCCAGATCCGATCCGAGGTGATCGAGTTTTTGATTCCAGTTACCATTGCATTAACGGCCCTTATTACCCTTATCAAACCCAAGCCAAATTCCGGCAAGGGAATCCAACTCAACTACCTCCTGGCCCTTATATTTGGCTTAATTCACGGATTGGGATTTGCCAATTACCTTCGCTCCCTTTTGGGCAAAGAAGCCTCCATTTGGCAGCCGCTACTTGCCTTTAATGTGGGTTTGGAAGTTGGACAACTCGTCATTGTAGCCGCCTTTTTGCTGATCACCTCCTTAGTCCATCTGGTAGGAATGAACCGCAAGGAATGGACTTTGATTGTTTCTGCATTTGTGTTGGGCGTCGCCTGCATGCTGATGCTCCAAACCAAATTTTGGTAACCCCACACATTTCCTTTCTTTTTAGAAATCAGTACCTTTCCTTTCTGAACTTAGAATTTCCCCGAAGATGAAAAAAATACTTGCCCTCACCCTTCTCGCTTGCGCTGCAGCTTTTCCAGCGCTCGCACAGCATACCGAGCAAAACCATGCCGTCCGATTTGAACAATTGGGACCCATGCTCCGCACACCCAACGTCTACCGTACGGCATCCGGAGCCCCAGGACACTTGTACTGGCAGCAGCAGGCCAACTATGTCATTGACGTAGAACTGGACGATGCCAACCAATCCATCAAAGGCAAGGAGACCGTCACCTACATCAACAATTCACCAGATGCACTGACCTACCTCTGGCTACAACTCGACCAAAATAACCGAGGAAAAGATTCCGACACCCCAAAAGTGACCGAATCGAGCATCACCCCGAAAATGTCTTTGCGCACCTTGGAAGGCATTCTCTGGCATTCTGACGACTACGACGTCAAAATCCTTTCCATACAAGACGAGTCAGGCAAGCCGCTCAACGTGGCCATCAACAAGACCATGATGCGCATCGATCTCCCAAAGCCATTGAAGGCTGGAGAGACCGTTCGTTTTTCCATTGATTGGAGCTTCAACATTACCGACCGCGTAGGCTACATCGGCGGCAGACCGGGATACGAGTATTTCCCAAAGGATGGTAACTACCTCTACACCATGGCCGAGTGGTTTCCTCGCATGGCGGTCTACTCTGACTTCCAGGGATGGCAAAACAAGCAGTTCCTAGGTCAAGGGGAATTTGCACTCACCTTTGGCAACTACGAAGTACGCATCACGGTGCCTGCAGACCACATGGTAGGTGCTACCGGGGTTCTTCAGAATCCGGAAGAAGTGCTTTCCGCTACCGAATTGCAGCGTTGGAACAAGGCCAAGCAGACTTACGATGCCCCAGTCGTCATTCGTACGCAAGCAGAAGCAGAAGCCTTAGAAAAGAAAAAAGCACCAGGAAAGAAAACCTGGGTATTCAAAGCCGACAACGTCCGTGACTTTGCCTGGACCTCTTCCCGTAAATTTATCTGGGATGCCATGGCTGTAAAGCAAGGCGGTAAAGATGTCATGGCCATGTCCTACTACGGCAAGGAAGGCAATCCACTTTGGGAGCAATATTCCACACGAGTAGTGGCACATACCTTGAAGTCCTACTCCTCCCATACCTTTGACTATCCTTACCCAACGGCCATTTCCGTAGAAGGAAGCAACGGCATGGAGTACCCGATGATCTGCTTCAACTACGGAAGACCGGATGCAGACGGCACCTATTCAGATGCCATCAAATACGGCATGATCTCCGTAATTATCCACGAGGTTGGACACAACTACTTTCCGATGATTGTCAATTCAGACGAGCGACAGTGGACCTGGATGGACGAGGGATTGAATACCTTCATGCAGTTTATGGCTGAGCAGGAGTGGGATCGAAACTATCCATCCCGTCGTGGCCCTGCGCACAAAATCGTGCCTTACATGAAGAGCGAAAAGCATTTGCTCGAGCCGATCATGACCAACTCAGAGAACATCATTCAATTTGGCCCCAATGCCTATGCTAAGCCGGCCACTGCCTTGAACATCCTTCGCGAGACGGTGATGGGCAGGGACTTGTTTGACTTTGCCTTCCAGGAGTATTCCAGAAGATGGATGTTTAAGCACCCGACCCCAGATGACTTGTTCCGCACCTTGGAAGACGCGTCTGCCGTGGACTTGGATTGGTTCTGGAGAGGCTGGTTCTACGGAACGGAGCCTGTGGACATTTCCATCGAAAATGTGGCTTGGTACAAGTTGGATAACCGAACTCCAGCACAGAAGAAGGCGGATGCCAAGGCTGATTTCGACCGCGAAGAGGCTTCGGTATCCAAAGAAGCCAATGTCAAGGGCGTCCCCGCTACCGTAGTGGAAGCAGATCCTGCTACCCGCGATTTCTACAACAGCTACAATCCATTCTCTGTAACTCCAGAAGATGAAGCGGCCTACAAAACTTTCTTGGGCAGCCTATCTGAGCAGGAGAAGAGCTTGTTGAACAGCAACATGAACTTCTATGAAATGACCTTCCGTAACATTGGAGGTCTAGTGATGCCGCTGATCGTAGAGTTCCACTATGCCGACGGCAGCAAGGAAACAGAACACATCCCTGCAGAAATCTGGAGAAAGAATGAATCTCAGGTTACCAAGGTGTTTGTGAAGGAAAAGGAAGTGGTCAAGTTTGTCCTTGATCCCAAGCGTGAAACTGCCGATATCGACGAAAGCAGCAACTACTGGCCTAGACAATACCAACCTACCCGATTTGAATTGTTCAAGGGTGGTTCCGCAGTGCGAGGAGCCGCTCAAGGAGACAATCCGATGAAGAAGGCGGGCAAAAATAAGTAGTCAACGGCTGACGGTCGACGGTCGACAGCAGATTGAAACGGACTATAGTCCTTGTTCCTAATTGTAACAAAAAGATTTAGAAAATATTAGTAAAAGAAGAGGCTGTCTCCTTTCGGGACAGCCTCTTTTTTGATTCCAACCTGAGTTAGATGATATGACCCATCTACCTATACGAGAAGAAAATTATGCTTGAAGTTCAATTCTGTGAGCCGTGGACCGTGGACTGTTAGCCGTTGACCAGATTATTTCCCCGAACCAAACTGGTAGCCTAGCCATGCTCCGCCAGCCATTAGCACAAGTGTGAGGGTCAGTAGAAGCACTAGAGTCGACAAAGGCATTTCCCAGTCCACATCTCCAATTTTAAATTTGACAGGCTTATTCCAGTTCATGCAATCCTCGGAGCGTAATTTATTTTTTCAAGGCCTCTTTCCAGCCCTTCTCTTCCAACTGAGCGGCGGACTCTTCCACCTTTTCCCGAAGGCCTTTCTTAAAGGCATCCATCTTTTGTCCTACCTCGGCATCGTAAGCCCCCAAGATAGAAGCAGCGAGGATTCCCGCATTTTTACCTCCGTTGAGGGCTACCGTGGCGACAGGAATACCACTTGGCATCTGTAAAATCGATAGGATACTATCCCAGCCATCAATCGAGTTGGAGCTGTGAACCGGTACGCCAATCACCGGAAGGCTAGTGAGCGAAGCCACCATCCCTGGCAAGTGAGCAGCACCGCCTGCGCCTGCAACGATTACTTTGATGCCGCGCTCACGAGCAGATTCTGCGTAGTCAATCATCCGCTTGGGAGTACGGTGTGCACTCACCACGGTGAGTTCAAAGGCAATGCCCATGTCTTCTAGAAACTGGGCCGCTTCGGCCATGACAGGAAGATCCGATTGACTTCCCATGATAATACCTACCTGTGGATTCATAGCTGCGATTTGATTTTGATGAGTTCCTTGATTCGTTGTGCTTTCGCTTTTACTTCCTGAATATCCTCGCCCAAAAGGGTCACGTGGCCCATCTTCCGGAAAGGTTTGGTGTATTTTTTCCCATAAAGGTGCAGGTAAACGCCCGACTCGGATAGAGCCTCAGCCAATCCCTCCACTACTGCTGTTCCTTCGTGGCCTGGTTCACCCAGCAGGTTAATCATCGCAGCTGGGCAGCGTAAGCCCGGATTGCCCAAAGGCCAGTTCATCACGGCGCGAAGGTGCTGCTCAAACTGGGAGGTAAAATTAGCCTCAATGGTATGGTGGCCACTATTGTGTGGACGAGGGGCGATTTCATTCACGAGCACCTCGCCAGTACGGGTTACAAAAAGTTCTACTGCTAGGATGCCCACCAAGTCCAACTTTAGGATAAGGTCTTTGGCGATGGCTTGCGCCTTTTTTTCAATTTCTGGGGAAATGGCTGCTGGCGCAAAAAGAAACTCGACCAGGTTGGCAGTAGGGTGAAAGGCACATTCCACTGCAGGATAGGCAATGACCTCTCCCTGCTCGTTGCGGGCTACGGTAACAGCAATTTCCTTTTCAAAGTCAATCAGCTTTTCCAATAACCCTGGGGCATCAAAAGCCAGGTCTAGATCTGCTTCGCTACGAAGCACCTGCACGCCACGTCCATCGTATCCTTCCTTGCCCAGCTTATTGACTGCGGGTAAAAAGGAAGCGTTGGCCAAGACATCGGCCTTATTTTCCGTCAGGATAAACTCGGCGGTAGGAATGCCCTGCTCCAGGTAAAACTGCTTTTGTTTGCGCTTATCTTGAATCAAGGCCAGCAAATGGGGCTGAGGGAATACTTTTTTCCCCTCAGCTGCAAGCTGATGGAGCGCTTCCGTATTCACTGCTTCGATCTCCACCGTAATCACATCGCAATCTTTGCCGAAGGCATAGACGGCATCATAATCCTTTAATGATCCGACCACAAACTTTTGAGCAATGTCCTTGCAAGGAGCATTGGAATCAGGATCCAGGATGTGAATGTCTTGGTTGTAGTTGATGGCAGACTGAATCAGCATGCGGCCCAGTTGACCGCCGCCGAGTACGCCTAAGATTGGATTTGGATGGGTGGATTCCATAGATCAGTCAAAATTAACAGATTAAACCTGAAATCGGAGCACTCCAATTCTAGAAAGCAGGGAAAGACTCAAAATAGAAACTTAGCGCAGCCAAAATGCTAGTCGGATTTGATCCTATTCGGGTCGCTCAAACTTGATTCCCATCAACTCCATCAGTTTGTGTGCATTGAAACTCGGGCAGGCACCTTCTTTCAAGCGGTAGTCAAACAGAATCTCTTGATCCAGGATCTCAGAGTGAAAAGAATAGTTCTGCACGCGCGCTTCTTTCTCACCCAAGGCTGCCAATTCAATGTCATGGGTACTGATCATTCCCAGACCCTGAGAAGGTAGGAGCTGGGCGACGAGCGCTTCCGAACCGGAAATTCGGTCCTGGGTGTTGGTGCCTTTCAAGATTTCATCCAGGAGAAAAAAGATCGCTTCCCCCTGTTCCAAACGCTGCAGTAGCGTACGAATTCGAAATAATTCCGCATAAAAAGAACTCACACTTTCCCCGAGGCTGTCGGTATTCCGCATGCTCGTAAATAGCTGCAGGGATCCTAAAGTCATGCGCTCCGCAAAGGGCCGAAGCCCCAAGTTGACCAGAACCGCATTGATCCCAAGCGTGCGCATAAAGGTTGTCTTGCCACTCATGTTGGATCCGGTGAGCAGCACGAGCTTGCGGTCCGCATTCAAGGCAATCGAATTGGCAACGGCCTTGGCCGGGTGCAGGAGCGGGTGGAAAACCTGTTCAGCTTCTAGGATGGGGTCTTGACTCCAGGCTGCGGTTCCGGCGTGGCCTACCTCCACCTCAAAGCATCCTAGGGATACCCAAACTTCCCAAGCTTCGAGGGTTTCGGGCAACTGGATAAGAGAGGTGCTCACCTTTTTTTTCCACTGGGCCAACCACAGAAAAAGTATAAAATCCGTCCAAAACAGCAGGTTGATTGGCAAATAAAGAAGATTGAGTCGGTTTTGGACCCAAAGTCCCAGGGTATCTAGCTCCTGTAGCTGCTGAGAGGCGGGCTTTCCTTCTGCTAACAAGCGAGTTTGATCCTGCTTCAGTAGGGTTGCTGAAAAGGGAGTGCCCTCGATCTCCTCTGCCCGCAACCGCAAGGACTGGAGGGTGGCTGCCACGGGAATGGCTTCGGCAGCGCGCTTGAGGGATCCAAAAACAAGTCCCAACAGGAGGATACCTAACAGAAACCAAGCCCCCAAAACCGCTTGAGGGAGGATCCCTTGGGCAATCAATACGAGCATGCATAGTCCGCCAAGAGGACCAAGAACGGCAAGCACTTTATGGAGAAGGCTTGCCCGCTCCGCTTGCTCTAGCCAAAGCTTCCAAGAGGTTTGTTTCCCTTGAGCAAAGGCTAGCCCTATGGCCTCCATGGCACGAAGGAAAGCGGGTTTCTCCTGGAGTTCGGCTACTGCTTCGCGGCGTTGTTGGGCTAGTGCCGAATCAAAGGAAGACCCCATAAGCGCTGCAAGCGCTTTCTTGCCCGCAGGAGAATGGCTGTGGTTGAGGAGTTGAAAAAGGGAGTGGGGTCCAAAAAGATCTAGATCCCCAGAGAAAGGATGGGCCTTGTCGGCAAATTCGAGTCCTGCATCCAAGTCGGCAAGATGCCGGTCTTGGCGCCACTGCTTTCTTTTTTCGAGCTGTTCAATCGCCAAGTAGATCCGCTCTTGGTCCTTGTGGTGGTTGAATTGTTTGATGAGGGATACAAAGAGTACTAGAAACCCCAGCAAGAGGAAGATCCAAAAACCACCATCTGTCAGGGAAAGAATAAAAAAAGCACC
>JBIIGH010000235.1:0-3668 GCA_044236565.1 Algoriphagus sp.
ACACCCCCCAACACATAGGGAGTACTTCCTGAAGCGGCAATGCCGATGACCGTATCCAAGGTTGAAAAACCATAGGCCTGAATGTCTTTCCAAGCCTGTTCCTTGTCGTCTTCAGCATGCTCCACTGCTTTTCGAATGGCCGAATCGCCTCCTGCGATGAGCCCGATGACCCAATCGTGAGGAACACCATAGGTGGGAGGACATTCAGAGGCATCTAGGATACCTAATCGCCCACTGGTGCCGGCTCCAATGTAGAACAATCGACCTCCTTCACGCATCCGGGGAACAATCTGATCCACCAATGCAGCGATTTGGTTCAATTTTTCTTTGACAGCTGGGGCTACTTTATGGTCTTCGGCATTGATTTTCTCCACCAACTCTTGGGCAGTCATTTGCTCCAAATTCTCGTAGGTGGAGGCACTTTCAGTTATTTTTTTCATCCCAATTCTTGGTGGTAAAGCGTTAGTCCGGCAATAGGACTTTCCAAAATCATTCCTACCTGCATGCCTCGATCTGTGGCCGCCTTCCGCAGGATATCTGAATTGTAAAATGCAATAGATCCTACAAAGTGAACCGGCTTAGTTTGAAAATCCGAGTATTTGCACACATGCTTGGTAAAGAAATTTTGAAAAGCATCGTAAAACAAGCCGTAGCAATACGGATTGGATTTGTGCTCGGTAATGAAACGGCAAAAACTTGCCATATATCGGTTGGGGAAAGGCTTTCGATAGACCTGCTCCTGAATCCCATATTGGGAGAGCTGAAATCGGTCGATTGCCTCCTGTCGAATGGCGGCAGGCATCTCTTCATGAATGAAGTCTTGAAGAAATTTTCTTCCCACATCACTTCCACCGCCTTCATCACCGAGAATGTAGCCGGCAGCGGGGCGAGAAGAAATGATGTTTTTACCATCGTAATCACAGCTGTTGGAGCCCGTACCTAGGATACAAGCAATCCCAGGATGGTGCCCACAGGTAGCCTTTGCGGCCGCCAAAAGATCATGATCAATCTGAATTTGGGCTGTTGGAAAAATCGCACGGAGTGCTTGTTCTACCTCTACCTTCTTCTCCGGAGCGGCACATCCTGCCCCGTAGTAATAGATCTCTTCAATCTCTTGGGAGAGGTTCAACAAAAATTCCTGCTTCAACTGCTCCGTCATCTCGGCTACGCTCAGGTAATAGGGATTAAATCCAATCCCACGAAATTGACTGATTTGGCCATTCCTGTGGATTACCCGCCAATCGGTTTTGCTAGACCCACTATCTGCTATTAAAATCATCTGGATGAAGATGGCCTATGGCCTCAAATTTTTCAAATACTTTTTCCGTATGGGGAGCTTCCCCGAGTTCTTCTGTCAAATCTTGTCCTGCCCAATGCTCGTAATGCTTGCCATTTTTCCACAATTTGGATTGGGTAACATCATAAATGACTCCTTTGAAGGCTACCCATATTTCAGGCTTATCCTGACCATTTCGCAAGGCAAGTTGCTGACGGGTGTAACGGTTCATCAATAGAGCTTGATTTGTGCAGTGACCCAACGCTCGGGAATCTCTCCCTGCTGGGCTTGTTGGTAATCTGCATAGCTACAAGGAACAATACTCACCCGTTCAAATCGGCTGGCATCATTGTAGGGGATTTCCATCCACCACTTCCCACTTCGCTTACTTTTGTAGAAAACCAAGGTATTGGGCTTGGAGTCCATTGATACGGTGTATTTCATGTAGGCTGCACTCTTAAAAGAGAGGCTATCCTTTCTACTGTAAAACCCTTCGATGAAGTACCAGATCATGACAGCCGCTACCTGAGCAGTCTTGTTGTGCGTATCGTCGTAATAGGGGTCGTAACCATACACTCCAAAGGAGCTCAATTTCTCGTTTGAACCAGCAAACCAACAGATTTGACTTGCTTCCTCACCGGATAGTCCAAAAGGTTGTGCATCTACCGCGCCTGGTGCCACCGAAGATTGAATGGCACACAAATCAAAACTCATCAAATCTGCATCTCGAATTAAAGGCTCGATTTCTTTGAAATTGTCCCGAAGCTGCCCAAGCCGCACATGTTCGAAATAGAGCTTCTCCAAGGCTGCTACCAAGGTAGGGTCCACCAAAAAGCTCTGGTATGCCAAGTGCGTGGAAGAGAATAGAAAATTGGGTTGGTGGAGGACCACCTCTTGGGTATGCCGATCACTTTCCGGTCCTGCCTCTTCCATGTCGATTTTGGCGTCCACAGTGAGTAAGGTGACCAATTTTTTCAATTTCTGGTAGGACAGGTATTGCCCGTAATCGAGGTCGTGCGTGCCTCCAAAAAAGACAGGCAATATCTGCTGCCGCATTAGGTAATCCCCTACCTGCCGGATATTCTGGTAGGTGTCATTCAGGCTTTCCCCAGAGATTAAATCTCCCAAGTCCGCGATTTGGTACGGCACAGCGCCTTTTTTTAGTTGGTACAGCTTCTCACGAATCTCAGAACTTGATCGATGAATACTTTCGGAGCGCTTCGCTCCCCGACTTTCTTTCAAACCCACTAAGGCAATTTGGATGCCTCTAAGTTCTGGAAAGCCATGGTGGTGAATGGTGAGCTGATTAAAAAAGGAGTTCTCGAGGTAGCCTTTTTCTACAACAGCAGATTCTACAGGCTCAAAAAAAGAAGAAATGTTCATGGGAAGTCTTTAGCTTTTTAAAACTAATCAAAAATGATACCTAAAAAAAAATCCTGCAGTTGCAGGATTTTTTAGGTCAACTTAACCACCGAAATCGTCAAATCGAATATTTTCTTTCGGAATACCCAAGTCGTCTAGCAACTTCAGTACCGCGGCATTCATCAATGGAGGACCGCATAGGTAGTATTCTACTTCATCTGGCTCAGGGTGATTTTTGAGGTAGTTTTCAAACAATACCTGGTGGATGAATCCTACATAACCGTCTGCTTCTCGGTCTTCCAAAGAAGTCTTGATTTTCCAGTTGTCTTCAGGAAGGGGTTCAGATAGTCCGATATGGAAATTGAAGTTCGGGAATTCCTTTTCGATTTCTCTGAAGTGAGGTACATAGAACAATTCTTTTTTGGAACGTCCACCATACCAGTAGGAAACCTTACGTGAAGTTTTTTCAGTGTGGAATAGGTGGAAGATTTGTGCTCTCAATGGAGCCATCCCTGCACCACCACCGATGTAGATCATTTCTCTCTGCGTAGGATTGATGTGGAATTCTCCATAAGGTCCAGATATCATCACTTTATCTCCTGGCTTACATCCAAACACATAAGAAGAGCAAACACCAGGATTGACATCCATCCAACGATTGTTGGCACGATCCCATGGTGGAGTTGCGATACGAATCGTCAACATCACGATGTTTCCTTCAGCAGGGTGGTTGGCCATGGAATAGGCACGGAATAGTGGCTCGTCATTTTTCATGACCAAGCTCCATAGACCAAATTTATCCCAATCGCTCTTGTACACATCGGCAGGGTGACCCAATTCCGGATGCGGAGTGATATCCATGTCCTTGAAATTAACCTTGATTGCAGGCACATCAATCTGTATGTATCCTCCTGCCTCAAAGTGAAGAATTTCACCTTCAGGAAGTTTTACTTTAAATTCTTTGATGAACGTAGATACGTTGTAATTGGAAATTACTTCACATTCCCACTTTTTGATACCAAAGATCTCT
>JBIIGH010000236.1:0-3664 GCA_044236565.1 Algoriphagus sp.
AGTATGGCTCTACTTATGGTTCCGTGAAAAGAAAGGACTCGGAGAAAGTAGTAACCATGTTCTCCAACGTGCTGGATGGATACAATCCTACAGAGATCAATGGCCAGATCAAGGAGGTAATGGCAGCTTTTCCAGTACCTGAAGGGATTACTGTGAAGTTTACTGGGGAACAGGAGGAACAAGCAAAATCACAAGCTTTCTTGCTTCGTGCCCTTGGAATCGCAATTGCATTGATCTTCTTAATTATTGTAGCTCAATTTAATTCGGTAGTTAGCCCCTTCATCATCATGACCTCGGTGCTATTTAGTACCATTGGTGTGTTCTTGGGCTTGGTGATTTTCAACATGGACTTTGTAGTCATCATGACTGGTATTGGAATTATTTCCTTGGCTGGTGTCGTGGTAAACAATGCGATTGTATTGATCGACTACACCGATTTGGTGCGTGCAAGAAAGCGCGAGGAATTGGGTATCCAAAAAGGAAATTACCTAACTATTCCTGATTTAGTGGCAAGTATTGTGGAGGCTGGCAAAACAAGACTTCGCCCTGTACTCTTGACCGCCATCACGACGGTCCTAGGATTGATTCCTTTGGCTATCGGGATGAACATTAATTTTGCTACGCTTTTGAGCGAATTTGAACCTCAGTTCTATGTGGGAGGCGATAATGCAGCCTTCTGGGGGCCGATGGCATGGACCGTAATATTTGGGTTAACCTTTGCAACGGTCATTACGTTAGTACTAGTTCCAGTGATGTATTTGCTTACTGATAAACTTGCTATCAAGCTTCGTAGGTAATACATCCCTGTTTAGGTTGGTGGTTTTTTTGATCAAACCCTTGGAATACTGTTCCAGGGGTTTTTTCGTTTAATTACTAAAAACACAGCTATTTTTTTAAATTTGTGACCCCAATGACCCAATAGAGATGCAGGAATTAAAATGGTATGTGATGTACACCCGTTCTCGGGCGGAAAAAAAAGTGGCCGACATGCTAGCCGAGGAAGGAGTGGAAGTGTATTTGCCCATGGTGGAGGAGTTGAGGCAGTGGTCTGACCGGAAAAAAAAGGTGCAGAAGGCGCTATTCAATGGCTATGTTTTTGTAAAAACCCATCGAAATAACCTGTGGAACTGCCTAAAAATACCTGGAGCAGTAAAGTTTGTCCACTTTTCTGGAGAGCATGCGATCATCCGCGACGAGGATGTCGAAACGATTCAGCGTGTAGTAGCTACAGGAGTATCCATAGAAACGGATGGTTCTGAAATTGCTCCAGGAGAAAAAGTAAAAGTAATCGGTGGCTCACTGGAGGATATGGTAGGGGAGTGTGTCGAAAAGGGAAATAAAGATTACTTCCTAATTCGAATTCCAGGGATTTACCAAAACTTGTTGGTGAGCATCCCGCGTAAGTTTTTGCAGGTGATTGTTACCCCAGAAACTGTTTAGCCGCTGCCCAGCAGTTAATTTTAGGTTCTTATCAACTCAGGTTGGGGGTTCGTCTACAAACCTTCAAAGGCTTTTTGCACCTCATCCTCGGTGTTTCTGAGTTTCTCCCTGCAAAATTTCACTAACTCTGCAGCTTCTTTGACCAGTTCTGAGAGGGTATCCACCGTAGCTGTTCCCTCTTCTAATTGCGCAAGAATTGTCTCCAATCGTTGCATCGCTTGGGTATAGGTATAATCTTTCATTTTTTTTCAATGTGATTAATCGTACTACTAATTTTTTGATTGAAGGTATGGGTCACGATGGGGTCTCCAGGGTCCAAGGTAGTCAAGTGTATGGGGATCCCTTTGGATTCAGTGCGTGTATATCCCTTTTGGAGTAAGCTGCTTGGGTCCAGCTGCCTGCTACTGCTCTCTAATTGCGTAATTCTGTCCTGCTGGCTTTTCAAAAAATGCTGCAATCCTTTCTTCAACTGCTCCTGTCGCTGTTCAAGCTTACTTTTTTCCTGCTTTGCTCCATTCTTTCCCGCTTGCTGCATCCTCATTCCCCAGTTTCTCAACTTTTCGGCTTCCCGAGCCAGTTGTGACTTGCTCTCTCCTAGGATTCGTAAGCTATACCCCTGAAGTTTTTGTCCCTCTCCTTTGAACGTAGATCGGGTGATCCAATCTAGTCTTTGGGCCATGACACCCAAGCCTTCCTCAAATTCTCGAAAGCTGGAGAGAATAAATTCAGCAACCGCAGTGGGTGTTTTCAGCGGGGTATGTGCCACTAGATCAGCGATAGTTTCATCGCGTTCATGTCCTATTCCTGTAAATATGGGAAGAGTAAAATTGGCTATTTTGACAGCCAGGCGGTAATCATCGAAACAATCTAGGTCCAGCTGAGCGCCACCTCCTCGAATAATCACTACGGCATCCAATTGAAGCGTGTTTGCTTGGTTGGCTACTTGGTCAAGGGCAGCTAGGAGGCTATCTACTGCCTCATTGCCTTGCATGAGTGAAGGAAAAAGTTGGTGGTACACCTTGTAGCCTTGCGGATTTCCATCCACCTGGTTGATAAAATCCCCGTAGCCTGCTGCCGTAGCACTGGAGATGATTGCGATTCGTTGAATCACGCGGGGCAACAGTAATTTGGCATTCTGCCCGATCCAGCCCTCTTGGGTAAGTCTAGAGATGGTTTCTTGGCGAATGCGTGCCCGTTCACCCAAAGAAAAAGAAGGGTCAATGTCTTTGACATTCAAACTCAATCCATAGACCGGATGGTAGGTCACGCTTACCTGAGCAAGTACCTTCATTCCATTCTTGAGGGAAGTACCTGTGACAGCTTCAAATTTGGCGGCTACACTTCGGTAGGTAAACTGCCAGAGGTTGGCGCGAATCTTTGCTTGAACTTGGTTTCCCTGTTTCTCCACCAACTCAAAGTACACATGGCCTTGGGGTGCTTGTCTAAAATCCGAAAGCTCGCCTACAACCCAAACCAAAGGTTCAAGCTCCTTGTCCAGCACCTGCTGGATGTGCGTAGCGAGTTGTAAAACGGATAGGGCTTGCATGGTCTAGTGCGGCTTTGCCAAGCGGATTTTCTCACTCAAGCCGTGGCTAGCGCGCAACAAGGGTAGACGTACTTGGTCCGTTTGGATGATTCCTTGATGCAGCAGTAGATTTTTTAGACCCACCGGATTTCCTTCTTCATACATCAATCCATTCAACTTTAATATTGAAAATCCTGCTTGAAGGGAGGAAGTTTCATCTCCTTCCAGTAGAGTTTTAAAGGTGCCGGGAATGGCATTGGCCAAGACCGAGATCACTCCACTTCCCCCGATGCTTTGCATAGGTTTGGTGAGGAGATCATCCCCAGAGAGGAGCAAGAAGTCTTTTGGCATATTGGCGGCGATACTCATGCACTGCTCAAGGTTGCCGCTCGCTTCCTTGATACCAACGATATTGGGATGGTGCGATAGGGCGAGTGTGGTCGCTGCAGTCATATTGGACATGGTCCGTCCTGGGATATTGTACAGTACAAGTGGTGCTGGAGACGCATCTGCCAAGGCACGGTAATGCGCGATGATGCCTTCCTGTGTAGGCTTGTTGTAGTAGGGACTTACGGATAAAATTCCTGCGACTCCATAAAAGTCGGTTTGTTCGATTTCGTCGACTAGTTTTTGGGTAGCATTCCCACCTAAACCGAGCATCAAGGGGACGCGCCCCTTGTTGTATTCCACTGCCGCTTT
>JBIIGH010000035.1:0-13715 GCA_044236565.1 Algoriphagus sp.
CAGGTGCTCCAATCCGGTCTAAGGCGCCCAATCGGAATGCGTAAGTTCCCTTTTCAGTAACTAGCGTTGGCCCGTAGATGGATTTCCAGACCTTTTTTGGGATTGGAAGCGTGATCCAATCCCAGAGTTTCACTTTCAGCCAAACTATTTTTTCTTCCAGCTGATGCCATTCTCCATCTACTCGGTAGCGCATGGGGTCCTCGGCATCCATTTCCAACTCAAATAGATCCAGTAAGTCGGGGGAGTTGACCGTATGTGCCCAGCCCAGGTGCTCGTTGACTCCATGGAAGATCATGGCTCCACCCGGGAAAAGTCCTCCAAGAGCATTCCAACCTTCCTCTGACTGGATGTGCGCTTCGTACCAGGCCACGGGTCCTTCCAAGGGTTGGTGGGAGTTGATGGCCAAAAATGACTCTCCCGAATCCGTTCGTGAGGGGTGAATGGCGATGGCATTGGAACCTTTGGGAAGGGAGTCTTCCGCGATTTTGGGAACGGTTCCGTTAAAGATCGCTTGAACAGCCCGGTCTGCACCAGCCATTTGCGCTAGCGAAAGAATGTAGGCGGAACTGATTTCTTGAGCCGTGATCGGAAAAGCCGGCGCGTATAGGAGTTCCTCAGGATGCTGGTAGGCATAGTCATTGAGTCCAGCAGCATAGCCTTCCAATACTTTCTTGAATTCAGGGGAAAAGCTCTCTTCGTACTTTGTTTTGGCGATTTCTTTGGTGTCTAAAAGGTGTACGAAAAAATCAATAGCGGCTCCCTCTTCTCCAAATACTCTGCCTGCCAGACCTTTGCCTGCCAGTACTGTTTTCTGGATGGTTTCAAAGTCATCTTCTGCATGTGCCCAGGCCAATCCATAGGCGGCATCAGCATCTGATTTGCCAAAAATATGGGGAACGCCAAATTCATCGCGAGCGATTTGGATGTTCTTGGTATTCCAGCCGGTAGGTTGGTGGATGCGTTGACAAGCAAAAAATAGACTGCAGATCAGTAGGGTGCCGGTAATTTTTTTCATGGAGTAATGAATCTTCGAGAAAGGTAAGCTTCATCCGAAAAACTTCCTCCTTCGAAATTTGTTTTTATTTGGATGGCATGGTGTTACTAGCGTATACGGATGTTTTCAAGGCATTTAGCTTCATAAAAAAACCGGCACATTATAGGTGTGTCGGTTTTTTTGAAAGGAGTGCTGTATTGGCTTACCTAAACTCATAATCCACCCCGCTCACCTGTGTCAACAAGGTAGGTGGAACATCCAGGGCAATTGCCGATTGAGGAGGGGTAGGGGTCACTGGTGAGTTTTCTGCCAAATACCCTTTTACAGCCTGATGCAAGGTGAATGGTGTGTTTTCAGTTTCCTGCACTCCTCTGAATCTGCAGAGCATGTCGTCCGGATCTCCATCACGTTCGCAGGCACAGATTTTATATACTTTGTTAAAGTCCAGGGCTTGTCCATGCACTTTAGCGGTTTGAACCCGATTTCCTTCCTGTCCAAATGCATTGAAGGTGATTTCCATTCCCTTAAACTTGATCACCCATCCGCCAAAACGCTTGGAGGCATCTGCCGCGAAGACATTATTGAGTTCCCGCTCCAGCCATTCTTTGATTTGCCTGCCGGTCACCTTTCCTGTTCGTATGGTGCTGTCCACAGGCAGCATGTCAAAAATAAATCCATTCGTGATTGGGATATTTCCGGTGTGATCTGGCGTAGCCCGCGGCGGGCAAAAGCGGAATCCATTGGAAAGGAAGATGTCGATGTCTTTAACCTGCCAACTTATCGCATCTAGAATCAGGGTATCAATCGTGTTTTCTATGACAAAATAGCGATACAAGGGAAGGGTAGAATAGCCGACCACTTGTTCAATATCTTTCAGGTAGGGCCCTTCGTACTTTTGAATCAACGCATTCATTTCCTTCGATGCCTTGTATTTGGCGGCATCTACTTCCAATAGTTCGTATCGGTCTCCTACTACCTTTCCATTTTCAATGGTTAATTCCAAATTGCCCACAAAAGACCCAAAGGCACCCGGTTCTACTACTTTTGCGTACTTCGCTTGGATGGGTTTTCGTACCCGCTCGTGCGTGTCTCCGCCCAAAATGTAATTGACCCCCTCACAAGCGGGAAGGTTGGCCAGGTGAATTTGCTGAGAGAGTCCCAGGTGCGCAACAATAGCAATAAACGCGCATTTTTCTTGGTTACGTAAGACATCCACGTAATGCGCCAAGTTGTCTTCTGGCTTGGTATAGATGATCCCCTTGCTGTAGTTGGGAGATTGGCGTACAGGCACTAAATGGTCTGTATACCCCAAAAAGCCGATTTTAACACCATTGACAGTCCAGATGGAGTAGGGTGGAAAGATGAGTTCTCCCTTTTTACCCTCACCCAAGTCATGGTACATATTGGCACATACCTTGGGTGCAGTCAAGGATCCCAGCAGGTGCTGCATAGACTTTTTATAGTAGATCACTTCCCAGTTGCCGGGAAGGTAAAGGTCATAATCCAAGGCATTCAATATAGGGACCATGGCCTCCCCGGTGGTTTTTACTGAAAGCTCAGAGCCCTGAAACATGTCTCCTGTATCTATCAAATAGCTGTGCGCCATTTTTTTGCGCTGGGTATCCAAAAAAGTTTTCAAGTGAGCATAACCGCCCGTCTTTCGATATACCGCCTTCCCATTTTCCCAAAACAACTCGTCGTGTGCATGGATCTGGCAATGCACATCGGTCGTTTGTAGGATATTTAGGGTAAAGGAGGTTTCGCTCCCTTTTTTAGCAGTGGGCACAGGGCTAGCCGTGGCGAGTGCAGAGAGTCCAGTGCTGGCTCCGATAGCGCCAAGCTGTGCAATAAATTTTCTTCGTGATGATCTCATTGTATTTTGGGTATTTTCAGTTGCTCATATTTCTAGCAATACTTAGCGAAATCTATTGAAATATAGACAGGGTAGCTGCCATAACTTGGTGACTACTATCACATCTAGATTAAATACCAAAAGAAGTGCGGTCTGGTCCATAAAAAAGAATGTCCATTAATCACAAAAAATACGGTTGCTGGAAAAACATTTCTATTTTCATGTCCTTAAATAGAGACTACTTATGAAAAAATTATTCCTACTTATTTTTCTCTTCCCGGTATTCAGTGTTCTGGCCCAAGAGAAAGAGGTGCTCACCAAGCTGGATGCCAAGGCTGATTTCTATGGAGACCTTGCGCGTCAAATTTGGAGCAATCCAGAACTCGGCTATTTGGAAACAAACAGTTCCCTGCTCCTTCAAAAGACCCTCAGTGATGCGGGATTCAAAGTTACTGCAGGTGTAGCAGGTATTCCCACAGCATTTGTAGCAGAATATGGTTCAGGTAAGCCGGTGATTGGCATCATGGCCGAATTTGATGCGCTCCCTGGAGTGTCACAAGAGGCAGTATCTTTCCGCAAGCCCGTAGTGGTGGGTGGCGCAGGACATGCTTGCGGACACCACCTATTTGGTGCTGCATCCGTGGCAGCTGGTATCTCGGTGATGGATTGGATGAAAGCCAACAAGATTAAAGGCACCGTTCGCGTGTATGGAACCCCAGCCGAAGAAGGCGGAGGAGGCAAGGTGTACATGGCCCGTGCAGGTTTGATCGAAGATGTGGACGCCATGCTACACTGGCACCCAAGCTCCCAAAATGCAGCAGGAGCCACTTCCTCTTTGGCCAACATCTCCACCAAATTCCGTTTTTACGGGGAAGCGTCCCACGCTGCAGCGGCTCCTGAGCGTGGCAAGTCAGCCTTAGATGCAGTAGAGGCGATGAACTTTATGGTAAACCTCATGCGTGAGCACGTGCCGATGCAAACCCGCATGCACTACGTGATTACTCGTGGTGGAGAAGCGCCCAACGTGGTGCCCGCTTTTGCAGAATCCTACCATTACGTGCGTCACCCCGATGCCTTGGTCGTTCAGCAGATTTTTGACCGCATGGTCAAAGCAGCTGAAGGTGCCGCGCTAGGTACCCAGACGCGCATGGAGTATGAGGTAATCAACGGGGTGTACAACCTCCTTCCCAACGAGACCTTGGCGCGCATCATGCACAAGAATCTTGAGAAAATCGGAGGGGTAACTTATTCCCCCGAGGAGAAGAAATTTGCAGAAGAAATCATCAAAACCTATCCAGCAGGTGTCAAAGCTAGTCCAGAGGATGCTGCCAAAATCGCTCCTTTTGTAGTGAGCGAGGAGGGTGGAGGCGGATCCACCGACGTGGGAGATATCAGTTGGTTGGTGCCGACTGTAGGTTTGGGTACTGCTACCTGGGTACCAGGCACCTCTGCACATACCTGGCAGGCAGTAGCCGCTGGCGGTATGAGTATCGGGCAAAAGGGAATGATGGTTGCTGCCAAAACCTTGACTTTGACGGCTATGGATATTTTCACCAACCCATCCGTAACCGGACAAGCCTTACAGGAGCTCAATACGCGCAGAGGAGAAGGATTTTCATACAAAGCCCTAGTGGGTGATAGAACCGCTCCTCTGGATTACAGAAAGTAAGCTAGTTCTTGAGAATAAAAGGCTGGATTTCCGTTGATGGAATTCCAGCCTTTTTTTTATGCCTTATTTTTCAAAAGGAGTATATTGGAATTGCATTTTTCTTGCAAACTGTATTTATGCAAAGACGAACTTCTCTTAAACTTCTAGGCGCAGCTGGTGCAGGTATTGCAGGGCTGGTTCTGGCGGACTGGAAATGGCAAATTCTGGATCGCCTGACTCATGTTGGTTTTTTCACCTATGACCAAGAGCAGCTCTTAGCTTCCTTGGCGGACACGATCATCCCAGCCGGAGTTTCGGGTACTGCGGGCACTGCGCCAATTGGTGCATTGAGCACAGGTACAGACCAATTTTTAATCAAATTCTTTGAAAAGTGCCTCGAAAAAGAGGAACAAGAAATCTTAATCCAGGGGTTAAAAGCATTGGAGAAGCGGGGTTTTGCAGCACTTCCAAAGCTGGAAAGAGAAGCGATTTTGGGAGAATATTCCAAGACAGAAAATGAGAATCAAAAGAAATTTTACGAATTGATCCGAGCCAATACCATTTTTGGTTTTACGACTGTCCGAGAAGTGATGGTCGATCATTTGGGCTACCAAGTAGCTCCAGGATTTTACAGCGGCTGTGTGGAGGTGCCTGCCGAAAAGGCGTAAATCAACGATGTTACAAGATTCAAAAGCAAAACGAACCTACGATGCGATTGTCATCGGCTCTGGTGCTTCCGGAGGATGGGCGGCCAAAGAGCTGACCGAAAAAGGCTTGAAGACCCTGGTGTTGGAACGAGGCCGCATGGTTCGTCACATCGAAGACTATCCCACCGCCTCCAAGGCCCCTTGGGAATTTGAATTCCGTGGTGCCGTACCCATCGACAAGCGTTCGGGACTAGGCGCGGCCAACTGGAAGCGGGAGGAAACCATGCATTGGGCGCTTGCCGAGGATGAGCAGCCTTACATCGAGGAGAAGCCATTCCGCTGGTTTCGGGGCTACCACGTCGGGGGCAAGTCCCTGCTCTGGGCACGAGGCACGCAGCGCTGGTCTGACTTTGATTTTGAGGGACCCGCCCGCGATGGCTATGCGGTGGATTGGCCCATTCGCTACAAGGACATGGAGCCCTGGTACACCTATGTGGAGACCTTCGTGGGTTTTGCCGGAAGTAGAGATGGCTTGGACGTGCTTCCCGATCAGGTGGTGCAGCCAGGTTTTGAACTGAGTTGCGTCGAGCGCTACTATAAGGAGAAGCTGAAGGAAATGTACGGTTCCGAGCGGCACCTGGTGCAAGGACGCTGTGCCCACCTCACCGACCCCCAACAGATTCACCGAGACCAAGGAAGATCCAAATGCCTCAGTCAGAACATGTGCAACCGAGGCTGCATCTATGGGGGATATTTTTCCGCCAATGCCTCTACTTTGCCTTGGGCGGAAAAGACGGGCAACCTGACCCTTCGGCCTGATTCGGTAGTAGAATCGATTATATACGACGAGCAAAAAGGGAAAGCCATTGGTGTCCGTGTGATTGACCGACTCACGCAAGAGAGCATCGAGTTTTATGCGAAAATTATCTTCGTGAATGCATCGACAATCAATAGCAACGCCATATTGCTCAATTCCACCTCTTCTCGTTTTCCCAACGGCTTGGGGAATGACAACGGCCTAATGGGCAAATTCATGACCTGCCACAACTACCGGGGCAAGGGGTACGCTACCTTTGAGGGTTTTCTGGATCAGGTTAATCTGGGCAGAAATCCAGGCCATGCCTACGTGCCACGCTTCCGAAATGTCTACCGCCAGGAGACGGACTTCCTTCGTGGCTATGCCATCGGAATGTCGGCCAACCGGCAGCTGGAGGGAAACGGAGAGTTGATCGGCGATGCCCTTCGGGACAAGCTGCTCAATCCGAGTTACGGGCTTTGGGGAATGGCAGCTTGGATGCAGGGGGAAATGGTGCCTGAGGAATCTAACCACCTGCGGCTTAGCAAAGACGAAAAAGACAAGTACGGCATCCCTAAACTGATCCTTTCGGTAGAGTGGAAAGAGAATGACGACAAGATGACGCGTGATTTTCTGGAGCAGCAAACCGAAATGTACGAGCGGATGGGATTCAAAAATATCAAAGTAGAAGACACGGGAGCACCTCCAGGATCCGACATTCACGAAATGGGTGGTGTACGCATGGGCAAGGATCCAAAGACTTCCTTACTTAATGGGTTTAACCAGTTGCATGCCTGCAAGAACGTGTTTGTTTCCGATGGTGCGTGCATGACCAGTGGCAGTACCCAAAATCCAACCTTAACCTTTATGACCCTGACTGCTCGAGCAGCAAATCATGCCGTGGCCGAACTGACGAAGGGCAATCTTTAACCATTTCCCAAGGGGGCAAGGTGATTTTTAATCCAAATCAGCAAACCTCTGAGGGAGCAAAACCCAAAATACCATGAAAAATATCCTTGCTTTCTTCATCCTTGCCTTGACTTGGATGCTTTCGCCCACAGCGACCATCGCCCAGAAAAAGGGGGATCCACTCTTTCAAGCCCCGCTAGGAATTGCTGCCTACACCTTTCGTGACCAATGGAAAAATGGGGTGCCCGAAACCTTGGATATTATCCAAAAAATGGGATTTAAAGAATACGAAGGTGGAGCGCCGCAGGGGGTTGACCCTGTGGAATTCAAAAAAATGTTGAATGACAGAGGAATCAGTATTCCTTCCACGGGTACCGGTTTTGAGCAACTGGAGAGCGATCCACAGGGAGTGGCTGACCGAGCCAAAGCATTGGGAGTTTCCTATGTGATGTGTGCCTGGATTCCTCATGCTCGAGGACAGTTTTCCAAGGCAGATGCAGATCGTGCGATCAAAGTCTTCAATGCAGGAGGAAAAGTATTGAAGGAAAATGGAATCACGTTCAAGTACCATGTGCATGGTTTCGAATTCCAGCCGTATGGCGCAGGTACACTCTTTGATTACTTAGTAGAGAATACCGATCCAAAATATGTGTCTTTACAAATGGATGTGATGTGGACGCACTTTGGAGGAGGGGATCCAGCGGGATTACTGAAGAAATACGGCAAGCGCTGGGTGTCTTTGCACCTTAAGGACTTTAGAAAAGGAGCTCCAAGAGACATGACCGGAGGGACTGGACCTGAAAACGATGTGCCCTTGGGGCAGGGGGAACTTGACTTTGTGGCCATTTTGAAGGAAGTCAATAAAATAGGGATCAAGCATCTATTTATTGAAGATGAGAGCGAGAAAGAGCTGGAGACCTTGCCGGTAAGTATTGCCTATTTGAAAAAGTTGACCTATTGAGAAAAGTAGGTCTAGACATTCTATTTTGAACTAAAAAAAGAAAGGGAGGGTCTGAAGCCTCCCTTTTCTAGTCAACTTAACCTAACTGAATCAACCTATCTTATGAGATGAATAACTCAAGAAACGGGAGCATGTTTGGTAAGGTTGATTTTTTTGAATGAATTGATTTTATGAAACGCATAAGGCTTCAGTGCTTAAAATGCTAATTAGGTTTTAGTCACTTAAAAAAATCATCTGAATGGTTTATCTAGCCTACCAACTTAAACCCGTAGCCCCGAATATTTAGGATTTGGACTGCAGGATCTTCTTGCAGCTTTTTTCGCAGCTTGGTGATGAAGACATCCATACTTCGGGCGGTAAAAAAATCCTCTGCCCCCCAGATTTGGTTGAGGATCAAGCTTCGTTCCGTGATTTCATTTTTTCGGGACAGGAGCAGTTCCAAAAGCAAAGATTCCCGAGAGGTAAGCGTAATCTCTTTCGCATCCAACTTCAGTAGCTGACGCTTGGGATGGAAGGTGTAGTTGCCCAGGGGCAGCCAGTCGCTTGGCTGCGGCTGTCCTCCTTTCCGATCCAAATGAGCCTTGATTCGTACGATCAACTCCTCCATGCTAAAGGGTTTCCGAATATAGTCCGTGGCACCCATGGAGAAGCCTTTGACCACATCTTCGGACTGGCTTTTGGAGGTTAAAAATAGAATGGGGGTGAGGGCATCTGTTTTTCGGATTTCAGCGGCTAGGGTAAACCCATCTTTTTTCGGCATCATCACATCCAACACGAGCACATCGGGCTTGGCTTGGAGGTAGCATTCCCATGCAGCCTGCCCATCTCCGCAAAGAATCACCTCAAAACCACGGCTCTCCAAACTTTCCTTGACGATGCTGCCCAGGGCGAGTTCGTCTTCTGCTAGTAACACGCGTATGTTGCTCATGGCCAATCCGTGGTGAATCGAGTGGAGTTTTTGCTGGTCTGAAGGGAAACGTTCCCTCCATGTTTTTCCATTATTTTTTTCACGTAGTACAGACCGATGCCAAATCCTTTTACATCGTGGAGGTTTCCTTTCGGCACTCGGTAAAACTGTTCAAAAATATGTTTTGCCTGCTCTGTACTCAAGCTGCCCCCATTGTCTTCCACTTGAATTTGTGTAGCTGTAATTTGTGCTAAGCGAAGGTGAATGCGATTCCCGCCATACTTGACGGCATTGTCCAGCAGGTTGGAAATCACCTGCTCAAAATGAAAGGGGTCAACTTCGATAGGCCTGCAAGAAGGAGGTAGGAGCAAGTTGAATTCCTTTTCTGGAGCTAGGGTTTGAAACTTTTGAACCAATTGGGTCAACACCGGTGCTGGATCAATTCCTTCTTTTTTCAAGACCAACTGTTCTGAGTCCAGCGCGGCCGTTTCCAAGAGTTTTTCCACCATCTGATCCAGTTTTTGCAGTTGAACTTTGGAAATGTCCAGGTAGCGATCGGTCTTTTCGGGATCCTTGCGGGGGTTAAACTGCTGTATGCCTTCAATGGCAGTCAGGGTAGTGGCGATGGGGGTTTTGAATTCGTGGGTGATGTTGGCAATCAAGTCTTGCTTGATTTCTGCAATTTCCTTTTGGTTTTTGATGGTTTGGTAGAGGTAGAAAAACGCAAAAGCAAGGATTCCTAAAAATAAAAGCGAGGTAATCACCTCTATCAGCCCACGCTTCAGCAGGGTCAGGTGGCTGGATGCATAGTAGAGATCGAGGAGTTTACCTGGGGGAAGAAAGGTAGAGCGGGAACTCACTTTTTCAGGAAATGTGATTCGATTCAGGGTAGAGTCAAGACTAAGACTATCCGCCTGTTGATCCGTAAAGTGGAGGCGGTAGTCGAGTGCAATGCCGCTGCGTTCAAATTCAGTTTCTAAGTGTTGGGTTAGCTTGGGCAGGTCGAGCGTATCCCGGATGATGGAAAAGATAATTTTGCTGGTAAAGCGTTCGATGGCATTCAAGCTATCGACGGCAGTCTTCCCTCTGAAAATCTGAATTTTATTGATCTGATCTACCTCGATGGTGTCGAGTGATTTTCGGCTTATCGGTTTTGTTTCGAAGCTACTTAAAGAGCCATTGATGGACTTAATGGACAAGGAATCTAAAGCATAAGCAGCGCGTATTTTCATGACTTTTATACCCACGTCTAGCGAACTGTCAGGACTAAACGTTGCATATTCAGCCTGATGACTGCTGGATGCAGGAGACTTACGGGTATTTTTACCGGTTCGCTGCTTGCCTAGGCTGTCGAAATTTAGGTTGAGTGTTTGTTTGAACAAACGGCTGTCCACGGCCCTTTCCATAAAGCTGGAATCTGATGTCAAACTGTCTTTTCCCGCAAAATCCGTCAAGGCAAATATATCCGACTTGGCCAATTCTGCATAGTAATTTTCAACCGCACGATCGAAGCCTTGCTGAATGTCCTGATTCAGTTCCGATTGCAGAATATCCCACTGCGTCCCGATCCTCCAGGTTTGGATAGCCAGCGTCACCAGCAGGGTGACCCCGATAAGTAATCCAATACGCTTGAATTCTAACTTCTTCATGGGCTAAAAGTAGGGGGATAGATTTCATCCTGAAACTCGTGTTAACACACGTTAACACTGCTTAACTCGTATATTGGCTTCTCTTCACTTCTTTTGTAAGGTAAAATAACACAACTATGAAACGTACGATCGCATTTCTTTCACTACTTCTTTTCTTAGGGATAGGCCTACAGGCCGCTTTTGCTCAAGGATTTACGGGCAGAGCCTATTACAAGTCTTCCTCCAGCTTCTCTATTAAAATGGACTCTACCAAAATGGCTCCAGAGCAAATGGCGCAGATTCAAGCCTCTTTGAAAAAGCAGATGGAACAGAATTATGTCTTGTCTTTTAACCAAACCGAGTCTACTTGGAAGAAAGAAGAAAGTTTGGGAGGTGGTCCAGCCACGGCATCTTCCGGTGGGGCAGTCTTTATGGTAGTAAGCGGTGGGGCAGGATCGACCCTCTACAAAAACATTGCGGACCAAAATTACCTTGAAGACCATGACATGAATGGAAAGGCCTATTTGGTCAAAGACACGCTTGAACCTTTCGAATGGGAACTTTCTGAAGAAACCAAGAAAGTAGGGAATTACACCGCTCAAAAGGCAAGCTTCACCAAAATTGTAGATTCAAAGCGTTTTTCTACGGGAATGACGGAAATGGAAAATGTGAAAGACACCCTACAAGTGACCGTCTGGTTTACGCCTGAGATTCCCGTTTCCCATGGGCCAGAAAACTATTTTGGGCTCCCAGGATTGATCTTAGAAGTTCAAAATCTAGGTAGAACGCTCATTTGTGAAAAAATTGAATTGAATCCTTCTGCCGATCCGGTGGTCATCGAGCTCCCTTCCAAAGGGAAAGAAATTACCCTAGCAGAGTACAAAAAAATGCAGGAAGAGGGAATGAAGCAAATGATGAATCGCTACCAAGGCAAACCTGGAGATGGGAACAGAATGGAAATACGAATTGGCAACTAAGGCCAATTCCTTTCTTTCGTGTTCCCTTGCAAAAGGGTTCTAGCAACTTGCTCTTTAACATTACCCGATCCATGTTGACTGTAAAAAAAATAGGACTGCTCGCTTGCTTCTGCTTGCTTGTAGGGTCTTCCTTGGCCCAAACCAAGCCGCTTATTGGTCAGGTCTTGGATAGCTTGAATCGGCCCATTGCCTATGCCAATGTGGTCGCTATCAACCAGAGCACCCAAAAAATTGCAGGTTTCGGCATCTCCAATAATGAAGGACGCTTCAAAGTGACCTTGGCGGAAGGAGCCACCTATTTGTTAAGGGTTTCTTTCGTGGGCTACTTGAAATTTGAAAAAGTGGTTTCGGATTGGAATTCGGAAGTTCCGCAAGTTGTACGCCTCAAGCAAAACGATACGGAATTGGGTCTGGTGGAGGTAGTCTCCGAAATGCCTGTCACCATGAAAGGGGATACGCTCACCTACAAGACCGATGCCTTTACCACCGGTACCGAGCGAAAGCTCGAAGATGTCTTGGAAAAGCTTCCTGGATTTCAGGTGGATGAAAATGGGGATGTCAAGGTGCAAGGCAAAAATGTAGACAAGGTCTTGGTGGATGGTAAGCCCTTCTTTGATGGCAATACCAAACTAGCCACCAAGAATCTTCCTGCAAATGCAGTGGATCGGGTACAGGTGTTGAAAAACTTCAACGAAGTTGGTCCCATGCGGGGCATGGATACCAATGAAACCTTAGCACTCAACATCGAACTCAAGGACGGAAAAAAGAATATGGTCTTTGGAGACCTCAGTGCGGGAGTTGGGCCCCAAGAGCGATATCTTGGCCATGCCAACACCTTCTATTATGCTCCCAAATTGAACCTCAACTTGATTGGTGGATCCAATAATGTGGGTGAACAGCCTTTTACTTTGCAGGATTACTTCCGATTTAGTGGAGGCATGGGAGGCCTAGGTTCCCGTGCAGGATCTCGGGTACAGACGAATGGGGATGACTTGGGCATTCCCATGGCCACAAGAGCCAATGCGGCAGACCTAAGTACTACTTTGGGTGCCATCAACCTTAACTATTCTCCTTCCTCTCGATGGAGACATACGGGCTTTGTGATTGGTTCCACTTCAGACAATAGTTTAGGAAGCAGTTCCATTCGCACCTACCTCAATACAGGTCAAACTAACATCGAAGAATTGTTATCCAGCAGCAGGGTCCAAAATAAATCCGGCCTCGGTAAATATGCGGTAACCTACACCCCGAAGGAGGAAACCTATCTGAAGTATTCCTTTTTTGGCAAGCTTGCCGAGGTAGATAATAGCAACCTGCTCAACTCGAGTTTCGGTGCCTTCAATCAACAGATTGCTACCGCCAGCACCCGTACTCCCTACACACTTCAGCAAAAAGTGGAATGGTTTCATGCTCCTAATGAGGACCAGGTATTTAGCATGGAGGCGAACTGGGAGAGAAAATTTGCCAACCCATTCCTAGACCTCAGCTCTTCCGCCAAGCCCTTGGTGGGCTTGTATCCCTTGCGCAATGCGGATAGTTACCGGCTACTGCAAGCACAAGAATTGCTCACCGAGACACTGGAAGGAGTCGCTAATTACTACCATATTCTGAATGCCACCAACCACCTCAACTGGTCATTAGGCATGCAGCAGCTGAGGCAGCAGTTTGACAGCAACTTAAGCCAAGTGGAATCTAGCCAAACCTTTGATGCGTTTTTGAACGATTCTGATTTCCGCTTTCAAGACCTGTATCTGGGGATGAGTTGGAAGACGAAGTGGAAAGATTGGATCCTCAGTCCTTCGGCAAACTTGCACCGCTACACCTGGAGCGATCAGCAGCGAGGCCAAAGACAGGAGCAGGAGCGCCTTTTGCTTTTGCCCGCCATGTATGCCAAGTGGAACCTGACCTCCAATCGCTCCTTAACCTACCGATTTGGTACTGAAGCCAACTTTATGGATAGCCAGAAATTGGCCGAAGGTCTGTTGCTGCAGGATTACAACGCACTCTTTCAAGGAAATCGGCAGCTAGATCAGGGCATCTTTTCTACGCACACCCTTGCCTACACTCACTTCGACATGTTTTCGGGCTTAACTGTCTTTGGGAATATGAACTACCAACGCAAGCGCAACGACATCGTGACCACGACGGACTTTATTGGCATCAATCGCTTGTTTTCCGTGTTGAATGTGCAACCCATCAACAAGACCCTCAACGGGGATCTTCGGATGGATAAGGCTTTCAATAAAATGAAAATAGAGTTTGGAGGTCGTTGGAACTCGTATCAAACCAATTCCTTCTTAGATGAGGTGTTGATTCCAAACGAGCAGTTTTCACAGACCTACGACACCAAATTGACCAGTACCTTTTTCAAAGTCTTTGAGGCCAAGTTGGGCTAC
>JBIIGH010000237.1:0-3660 GCA_044236565.1 Algoriphagus sp.
CGGATCCCTGATTGCCATTTCTTGCGGCTTTCTTGGTGTGTTTCTCCTGCTGCGCAAAATGTCCATGACCGGGGATGCGATCTCCCATGCTGTACTTCCCGGCATTGTCATCGGCTTTTTCGTCTCTGGGAGCCAACGGAGTTTGGAAGTAATCTTGGGTGCCGGTTTATTGGGCATACTCTCCACACTGATGATCGATGCGCTGCGCAAAAAAGCAAAGGTGCAGCTCGACGCCTCCATCGGCATCACGTTTACGCTCCTCTTTGCGATCGGCATCATCCTGATCAACCTCTTTGCCTACAAGGTGGATCTGGATCAAGAGTGTGTATTGTACGGAGAGATCGCCTACCTACCCATTGACCTCTGGATCACCCCAAGTGGCCTGAATATGGGGCCTCGAATCACCTGGTTGGCAGGGCTCAACTTCTTCCTAGTCACTGGATTTATTTACCTCTTATTTAAGGAGTTAAGCCTCACTAGCTTCGATGAAAACTTTAGCTCTTCCATCGGCATCCCTGCCAAGGGTGTCAACCTTGCCTTGATGAGCATGGTCTCTTACACGACCGTGAGTAGCTTTGAGTCTGTAGGAGCCATTCTGGTGGTCGCTTTACTGGTGGTACCACCATCCACGGCCTACCTCTGGACCAAGAGCTTGATCCCTTTACTTCGGCTCACTGCGGCCCTAGGAATTTTAATTGCCATTTTGGGGTATTATCTTGCCTTCTGGATAGACAGTTCCATCGCAGGAATGATGGTGGCCGTAGCTGGTGCCTTCTTCTTTGGCAGTGCCTTGATCAAGGGAAAATGGCCTCAGCTGCTGCGTGGAACTTCCCCTAGCCCAGAATCGTTACTATCCTGAAATCTGAAAACCATGAAGCAAACCCGAATCCTTCTTTTCTTCCTTGCCCTTAATTTGGTGCTTCTGGGTACTGCTCAGGCACAGGAACAAATCCAATGGATGAAGTTTGAGGAGGCCATCGCTGCCAATGCCAATAATCCAAAAATGATCCTGGTAGATGTGTACACCGACTGGTGTGGCTGGTGCAAAAAGATGGACAAGGAAACCTTCACGGATCCTCAGGTGATTGCGCATTTCCAAAAGAACTTTTACGCCGTAAAGCTGAACGCAGAAGATACCAAGCGAAAGTTTCCCTTTATGGGTAGGACCTTTACAGAAGCAGAGATGGCGGCATCCATGCGGGTCAACTCCTACCCTAATTTTGTAGTAATCGAGCCAGGGCTGCAGAATATCGCTCAGCTTCCCGGCTACCGTGGCCCGGAGGACTTTTTGGCGGGCCTAGCCGAATTGATTCAAAAAGCCTTCCCTAAAAAGTAATGGCATTTACCCTTTCTGAGCGTCAAGACACCATCATCGCCCTTGCCACTCCCCAGGGTGTAGGCGCCATTGCCGTGATTCGCCTTTCGGGCAAAGATGCCATCCGCATCTGCAACGAAGTTTTTTATGGCAAAAACCTGGAAGAACAAGCTTCCCATACGATCCACTTCGGCACACTTCGTGATGGAGACAAGATCCTAGACGAGGTGCTCGTGTCCCTATTTGTGGCTCCAACTTCCTTTACCAAAGAGAATGTAGTCGAGATCTCCACGCACGGTTCTTCTTACATCGTGCAGCAGGTGATCAAGCTTTTTGTTCGCAAGGGTGTTCGCTTGGCCCGCCCTGGGGAATTTACGCAGCGGGCCTTCTTGAATGGACAGTTTGACCTCGCTCAAGCCGAGGCCGTAGCCGACCTGATTCACTCCGACTCTGAGAGTAGCCACCAGGCTGCGCTCCATCAGATGCGTGGAGGCTTTAGTTCGGAGATTCAAGAGCTCCGCTCCCAGCTGATCAATTTTGCGTCCATGATCGAGCTCGAACTCGATTTTTCGGAGGAGGATGTGGAGTTTGCCAACCGTGAAGGATTGCGGCAACTGGTGGAGCGAATCTTACGCCTGGTAGAGGAACTGATCCTTAGCTTTGATTTGGGCAATGTGATCAAGAATGGTGTTCCAACCGTGATTGCGGGTAAGCCCAATGCGGGCAAATCCACCCTACTCAATGCGCTGCTCAACGAGGAGAAAGCGATTGTGTCCGACATCGCAGGCACGACCCGGGATTTTATAGAAGACGAACTGAGTTTGGGTGGCGTGATCTTCCGATTTATCGATACTGCCGGGCTTCGTGAGACCACCGATACCATTGAAGCAATTGGGGTGAGCCGCACGCAGGAAAAGATGCGGACTGCTGCCTTGATTCTGTACTTGTTTGACTTAAGCGCTACCGACTTGGTAGAGATTAATCGAGATATCAACCAACTTGAAAATTTGGGGGTCCCTTTTTTGAAGGTGGCAAACAAGACCGATAAGGCGAAGGAAAATCTGATTGGGAGTTTGCAGGCGAGCCATCCCGATGCGCTGTTTATTTCGGCGGGCAAGAAGGAAAATTTGGATGGGTTAAAAGCACGGATCTTGGAGTTGGTGAACACCAACAAATTCCGAACGGGCAATACGCTAGTAACCAATGTGCGTCATTACGACAGTTTGACCCAGACCAGGGTCTCCTTGCTTGAAGTCTTGGGCGGGCTTGAGGGACAGGTTACGAGTGATTTTTTGGCGATGGACATTCGCCGTGCACTGCACTACCTCGGTGAGATTACTGGAGAAGTCACGACAGACGACCTGCTGGCCAACATTTTCAGCAAATTTTGTATCGGGAAGTAGACCTATAATTTTTCAAGGTTTTTTCTCGCAAAGCCTGTCCGCTCCGGCGGACTCTTTGCGCCTTCCCTACTTTGCAACCTGCCCCGTAGAATTACGGGGGCCTGTCCCGAAGAATTACGGGAGCCTGCCCCGCAGAATTGCGGGGCGCAAAGAAATTGTGGTCCACCTCTTGGCTCTTGTTTCTAATCTCTTGACTCTTGCATCTCCTTTGCCTCTACTAGGTCCCCACTCACTACCGTTGAAAACTTTACCTTCTTCCGCAAAAAATAGCTTTCAAAGTACTTGTAGGAAAGATGGCTAATGCCCGTGGTTAGGAGTAAAATCAATCCCAAGCTTAGCGGATAAGAACTCCATGGGGACCAGTCCTGAAGGGGAAGTACTTCGGGCAAGCCCTTCAGTACAATCACCACCGCAAACAAATGGTAAACGTAGAGCCCGTAGGAGATTTTCCCAAAATAGTTCAGTACGGAATGCTCCAGTTTGAGGATGGAATTCGGGTTGGTGGCGATATTCAGGATCAGCCCACAAACGACTAGGGATAGGAACTCGTCCTGAAACAATGCCAAAGACTTGAAGTCTACCCGATCGAGAAGCAACAGCCCAAACACGAGGAAAAGGAGTACCTGTGTCATTCGGGCATACAAATAGCGGATCAAAGCATGCTTCGCAAAGACGAGGTAAGCCCCTATTCCTCCAATAATCATGGCAGAAAAGCGGGTTCGAATCACCAATAATTCAAGCTGTCGATCCAGATTCCCTGCATACAACTTAAGGGCCAAGTAACCCATAAGTAGGAGAAGCATGATCCAAAGCAACTTTTGTTTGAGCTTGATCACATGTGGCCAAAAGAGGTAAAACTGCTCTTCGACGGCCACAGACCACAAGATATTGGCGAAGGCAACTGTCGGGAAATAGACAAAGGCCACATTGGCGGCTAACCCA
>JBIIGH010000255.1:0-3192 GCA_044236565.1 Algoriphagus sp.
CAACCTAGATAAAAAGGAATTTAAGCAGTCCACTTACTTTGAAAAGCGAGAGGCAGGTCTACTTGTGCCTACTTGGATGGGAGTGGAGCTGATGGGTAACTTTGAGCAGAACTCGGGGGCTTTTCTTAATTCGGAAAGTGCCGTACCAACTAGTGGCCTGCTCTCTGCAGGTGCTGCTGTAAATTTAGGTCAAGGATTGCTTTTGGATGATCGTAGAGCGACGCTACAAAAGGCACAGCTCTATGCCCAAGCTACAGAAGTGGAGCGCCTTAACTTCAGAAATGAGCTGAACCTCCAAGCAACCGCTGCTTATTGGAAGTGGGCGGCAGCTTACGAGAACAAATTGGTACTTGAAGAAGGAGTGAAGTTGGCAAAAATTCGATTTGATGGAATTAAACGCAGTTACGAACTCGGGGATCAAGCGGCGATTGATACCGTTGAGGCACTTTCCCAATTGCTGAATAGAGAATATCGCTTGCAGCTCGCTGAAAATACGTTTTTCGAAAATACGCAGGTGTTGAATACCTTTTTGTGGAATGATTCAGGAGAACCGATGCTTCTGGAATCAGGAGTCTTTCCTCAAGAATTGTCCCAATTTCTAAATGCTGCCCCTGATGCAGAGGATTTGCGGACTTTGGTGGCTAGGCATCCAGAACTGCTGCTCACAGATTTTGATTTAGCGAGCCTGAAGGTCGAAAAGCGATTGCAAACGCAGGAATTGCTTCCTGTAGTCAAGCTGAAATATAACTTCCTAACCGAGGAGTTGGCAGATGCCAATCCTTCTCCTCTTTTTGAGAATAACTACAAATGGGGACTAACGGTCTATACACCTTTGTTTTTACGAAAGACGAGAGGGGAACTAGGAAGCACCAAGGCGAAATTAGAAATCAAGCAAACTGGAAGAAATTTGAAGGAGCAGCAGCTCAGAACAAAGTTGGAGACAGAACTCAACTCTTGGAATCTGTTGAATCAACAAGTGCGTACCCTTGGGGAAAATGTGAAGAGTTTGGAAGCGCTACTAACCGGTGAAACCCGTCGTTTTGAGATCGGAGAAAGCAGTTTGTTTTTGGTAAATGCCCGTGAAGTAGCAGTTTTTGACGCGAGAGTAACCTTGAATGAGCTTTCTTCTAGACTTCAAATTGCTTATGCCAAGGCTAGATTTGCGGCTGGGGTTGGCTTTGCCGAAAACTAAGAGTTCCCGTTTAACTTGGAATAAGCAAGTTCCAAGCTGATTCGATCTCCAATCCCAAACAATTCCTGACTCGCTCGAATGACTTGGTCTAATTCAGATTGATCACTGGCTTGAAGTTGCTTGAAGTACTGTTTGTTTTCTTCCGAGTCTCGCATCTGATCTGGGGATCGCAAGTGACCTGTAAGCAATGCCACCAAGCCCACAGCGATTCGAGGAGGTAGTGTTCCCTTTTTTTCTAAAAAATAAGCGCAAATCGGTAACAATCGACTTTTGAACTTGGCTATGGACTGGAAAGAAATATCCTCCAGTGCATGGGCCATGAACGGATTTTTAAACCGTTCGAAGATGGCTGATGTATACGTTCGAAGTTCATCCAAGGGCTGGCCTAAAAACGGAAATAGCTCCTCTTCAGCCAAGCGATTGAGTTCCTGAAGTCGACCAGGATCCTGCACATATTCCTGTACGGTTTGGATGTGTTGCAACCTGCCTAACGCTGCCATCACCGTGTGCAACCCATTTAGAATGCTGATTTTACGTTTGGTGTAGGGGAGGAGTGAGTTGGTGAGTACCACCCCTTTGCACTTTCGGAAAGGCAATTTTTCCAGATCTAGGTCACTTCCTTCAATTCCCCAAAAAAGATAGGGTTCTGCCTGTACGGTGTAGGGAGCTGCTTTTTCCGCAAGCTGCTTTGGAAAACCAGGCACAATCCGATCCACCAAGGTATTGTGAAAGCGACAGTTGAGGTTGATCCAATTCAGAAATTCAACATCCAAATTCCAGGCCAACGCATGCTGCTGAATCAAACTTTTCAAGAAGTCCCCATTGTTTGGGATGAGTTCGCAGGGGAGAAGGATTGTTTCTAATTCTGGAGCCTGTTCAAACCGTGTGTAAAGCCATTGGGTAATCCTTCCTGGAAAGGAGTTGGCAATTTGGTCCTTGGAACCTTCTTGACTCCAAACCAATCCCGCCTCAGTGACATTGGAAATGAGGTATTTCAGTTCTGGTGACCTAGCAAATGAAAGGAACTTTTCAAAGTCATGGGGTAAGCTAAGCCCATCCTTAATGCAGGTAATCGATTGAAATTCTTCGGTGGTTTGGCCTTGATCCCTACCCGCCACATACACTTCGTAAGCATAGTCTTGTGTTCGTAATCCTTCAAGGGTGTTGCCATCGGTACTTTGAACGAGGCAAACCTGTAAGGATTCACCTTGGTGGTTGAGTTCTTCGATCAGCGGCTCAATAAATCCACGAAGGAAATTTCCTGTTCCAAATTGAAGAATCTGTATCGATGGGTCATTCATATTTTGTTAGTTTAACTTCGAAATTTAAATCTCAAAGTTTATGGCCGCATACATGCTTGTTGAAGTAGCTATTCATTCACCCTTATTGTATGAAGAATACAAAAAAAAGACACCCGCTATTCTCGAAGCTTTTGAAGGAAAGTTTGTGCTGAGAGGCATGCCGGTAGTGGCTTTGGAAGGGAGCTGGGATCACGATCGGTTGGTTTTATTGGAGTTTCCTAATCGGGAAAAAGCCTTGGCTTGGTATCATTCTGAAGCTTATCAAGAAGCAAAGCAAATTCGCGATAGTGCATCTACAGCTCGATTTTTGTTGATTGGAGAGTAAGTTAGTAGCTATTTGACTGATGATTTAGTTTATAAGTAGGATCATCAAAGTGAAACTCCTCTTTTCCAAGGGATAAAATCAAAGTTTCGTTTTTCCTCTGCTTTAGTCTGAATTTTACCACTTGCAACCGCCACGACTAATTCCAATAGCCTTTCTCCAGCAGTGGCGGGGGTTTCTTCCCCAGAAATGATCGTGCCTGCATCGAAGTCGATGATATCGGGCATTTTCAGGGCTAGCTTTGTATTGGATGCTACCTTGATTACAGGGCAGATGGGATTCCCTGTAGGCGTACCGAGCCCGGTAGTAAATAGGATAAGGTTGGCTCCGCTTCCTGCAAGGGCGGTTGTACTTTCCACATCATTTCCAGGAGTACA
>JBIIGH010000238.1:0-3651 GCA_044236565.1 Algoriphagus sp.
CTTCATGAGCTTGCTGCTCTTCTTCAAAACTGATTTCAAATTTCTGATTTTTGGAAAATTCCCCAATAAGTTGACTTAGGTCAGCAGAGACATCAGATCCTTGCACCACACGGTCCGCATACGCGATGCCCATCTTGATGAAGCCAGAAAAATCTTTGCTTGTCAAAGGTGCTAAAATAGTATCATCGATATCTACCATCTTAACCTTGTTTAACAAATCGTCTCCAAAAGTATGGGAGAATCCTTCGGTATAAATCCCAAATACAGATTTGGTTTCTTTAAACAAGGGCTCGTTTTTGTAGGTCGTCTTTAGGTACATCGGAATCAGGGAGGTCATCCAATCGTTGCAATGCACGATGTCTGGAGCCCAACCTAATTTTTTGACCGTCTCAATCACTCCCTTGCAAAAGAAGATGGCGCGCTCGTCGTTATCGTCGTAAAAACGCTGCTGCTTGTCGTGAAACACGTACTTTCGCTGAAAATAATCCTCGTTGTCAATGAAGTACACCTGCAGCTTGGCATTGGGAATCGAAGCTACCTTGATGATCAAGGGCTTTTCTTCTTCACCTACCGCAATGTTGATCCCAGATAGACGAACTACCTCATGAAGCCTGTTCTTTCGTTCGTTGATCAACCCAAAACGAGGCACCAAAATACGAATCTCCATTCCTCGCTCCTGCATGGCTTGCGGAAGTGCTCGTAAGAAGCTAGCTACTTTGGAAGTTTCTAAGAAAGGGTTGATTTCACTAGCAACGTAGAGAATACGCAGTTTGGACATGCTATGGGGATTTTAGTATCGTGATAAACAACGGGCACAAAGGTAAATAAAAAAAGCCTAAAAGCATTGGATTTGTGGATATTAATCTAGTTTTGCCCCTATTTAGCCGAAAATTTTCCTTGTCATGAAGGTAATCCGCACCGAAGCCGAATGGAAACCCATTTGGTCCGAGATTTTTAAGGAGAACAAGCAACTGGGCTTTGTCCCTACCATGGGCGCACTGCATCAAGGGCATTTGGATCTGGTGACCCAAAGCATTGCCACTATGGATTTCACGGTGGTGTCCATATTTGTAAATCCCACTCAGTTCAACTCCAGTGCCGATTTTCAAAAGTATCCCCAAACCCTAGATGCAGACCTTGGGCTGCTCGAGGCCGCTGGTGCAGACTTCGTATTTGTACCTTCTGTAGCTACCCTCTACCCTCAACCCACGCACCTGCGCTTCGATTTTGGAGACCTCGAACTGGTGCTTGAAGGAGCCTGCCGCCCAGGACACTTCAATGGGGTAGGGCTTGTAGTATCCAAACTATTTCACCTCATTCAGCCTACCCGAGCTTTTTTTGGACAAAAAGACTTGCAACAGGTCGCCGTCATCAAGCGCCTCGTCCAGGACCTGTCCTTTGATCTCAGCCTCGAAGTGGTGCCTACCCGTCGGGAAAAAGACGGACTAGCCATGTCCTCACGAAACATGCGCCTCAATCCAGAGGAGCGCCAGCAAGCGCTGCTTTTGTACCAGCAACTCAGTCAAGCCAAGGAACGACTCCTGGCCGGTGAGTCTTGGAAGGAGATTCAGTCCGATAGCACTGTAGCCTTTTCCAATGCTCCAAATACTGAATTGGAGTACTTCGCCTTGCTCCATCCCGAAACATTTGAAATTTTTGACACGTTTAGTAGGGAAAGTCCTCAGTCCATCTGCATCGCTGCCTTTGTTGGCCAGGTACGACTGATCGATAACTTGCCCATTATTGCCTAATTTGGCAGCGCGAAAACTAAACCACATGCAACTCCAACTCTTAAAATCAAAAATTCACCGGGTAAAAATCACCCAGGCTGAACTGCATTATGTAGGATCCATCACCCTAGATGAAAATCTGATGGACGCCGCCCAGCTGTTTGAAAATGAAAAAGTACAGGTGGTCAATGTCAACAATGGGGAGCGCCTCGAAACCTATGTCATCAAAGGACAGCGCGGCTCTGGGACGGTCTGCCTCAACGGCCCTGCAGCCCGGAAAGCAGCAGTGGGCGATGTAGTCATCATCATCTCCTATGCAGGCATGAGCCCTGAAGAAGCAAAAACCCACCAGCCTATTCTTGTATTTCCAGACGATAAAAACCAAGTCATCTAATGCTTTCACCCAAAATCAAACAACTCCTGCAAGTGGCACTCTCCCTGGGTGTCGCCCTGTGGATTTTTTGGTTTTTGTACCGTGACATTGAGCTGACACAACTCCAAGCACAGCTTGCTTCAAGCAACTGGTTTTGGATCCTCCTCTCCCTAGCAATCGCCTGGCTCGGCTTCTGGATTCGGGGTTGGCGCTGGGCATTATTGGTTCGCAATGAAGCCGACCAAGGACCCGTCAGTGCCAATCGAGCCTACCATGCCCTGATGGTGGGCTACCTAGTCAATCTCCTCATCCCAAGAGCCGGCGAGGTGGCGCGATGCTCTGTTTTGACGCGCAACAATGGCATCCCGCTCGGACAGGCAATCGGCACCGTCCTCGTTGAGCGGAGCGTGGATCTCCTGTTCATGGTAGGAACAATCCTCACCGCCTTCCTGCTCGAAAATCAATTGTTTATCTCCCTAGCGTCACAACTCGTCAATATCTCCGCACTCAGCTCCTCCCTGCTGGATAAGCTGCCTCTACTGTTCGGCGGAGCTGCAGTTCTCCTCCTTTTCCTGTACCTCTTGAGCAGAAAATACCGCAACCACGGCTTTGTCAATAAAGTACAGCTATTCTTCCGACAGCTCCTTTCTGGGGTTCGCGCCATTGGCCACCTCAAAAATCCCCTAGGTTTTTGGATCAGCTCGGTGATCATCTGGATCATTTACTTCCTAACCCTGTATACTGTCTCTCAAGGCATTGAGTCGGCTGCCAATTTGTCGGGAAGTCAAGTGCTTCTCGTGATGGTTATGGGAACTATTGGCATGATTGCTCCTGTTCAAGGAGGAATTGGCACTTTCCACGCGTTGGTTGCTTATATTTTAGTGGTGTTTGGAGTTCCTGAAGCCGATGGCAAAATATTTGCTGCCATCATTCACGGCACTCAAATGCTCTTGATTATAGGATTGGGACTAATTAGCTGGATTCTCATGCTAAAAATTCCCGCTTGGAAAAAACCTTTCGTTTCTTAAATTCGTAGTTACACCCAGTTAAAATAAACTAGACATGATTATCCTTATCGTCATCGTATTTGCTATCCTCGGTTTTGTGGTGAGCAGCAAATTGAAAAGTAAATTTAAGTTGTACTCCCAAACGCCTCTTCAGGCCAACCTTTCTGGGGAGGAAATCGCCAAGCTCATGCTTGCCGACCACAACATTCATGATGTGCGCGTTACCTGTGTAGAGGGACAGCTTACTGACCACTACAATCCAGCAGACAAGACTGTCAACCTTTCTCCAGATGTATTTTATGGCAGAAATGCTGCGGCTACTGCTGTTTCTGCTCACGAATGCGGTCACGCCGTGCAGCATGCCACCGCCTATTCCTGGTTGACCATGCGCTCTGCCATGGTGCCTATCCAAAATATCTCCAGCAAAGTCTTGAATTTCGTTCTAATTGCCTCTTTGTTTGGTGGATTTGCATTGGGACTACCTTACGAATTCATTGGGTATTTGGTAGTAGGTTCCTACTCCGTCATGACACTCTTCACT
>JBIIGH010000036.1:0-13676 GCA_044236565.1 Algoriphagus sp.
TGTAGGGAATACCCGCATACAGATCGAAAGAACATGCTCGGAATTCTAGATTTGACACTAAAGAATACCTTGGTCTGTCCGGCTGTTCTCAAAATTTTTTACGAGATCGGCAAAGATTATAAGAAGTAAAGGAATAGTTTTGCTTTTTTAGCAAACGAAAAAGGACGAAGTAAATTATGAATGTTTCGGATACCCAGTTTTTAGGAATAGATGTTGGAGGTACGCATCTCAAAATTGGATTAGTAGATAAATCAGGCAACATAGCTGAGTTTTTCAAAGAAGATACCACTTCTTATAGAGAACATGCAGATGGATTTGGCCCCAATTTCGTGCAGGTAATTGGAACCTATTTGGATAAGTTTCCAAAAGTTCAAAAGGTAGGAATTGGTTTGCCGGGCATGATCAGTAAGGATCGGATGATCCCGCTAGAGATCCCAGCTATTCCAGCCTTGAACAATTACCCCCTAAAAGCTGCGCTAAAGTCTAAGTACCCCAATCATGATTTTTTCCTTGAAAATGACGCTGCCGCAGCGGCAATTGGAGAGTTTCAATTTGGGAAGGGTACTGTTTCGTCCAATTTCCTTTTCATCACGATGGGCACAGGGATTGGAAGTGCCTTGGTTTTAGATGGGCAAGTATTTAAAGGTTCCCGTGGCAACGCACTTGAAATGGGGCACATGCTTTCTAGAGGAAATGCAGGTCTTGAAACCTTAATTGGCAGGGGAGGGATTTTAAAGATCATGGCTAATTTGATTGCTGCTTATCCCGAAAAGGCAGGAGAGCTCAGAGGCAAGGAATTGGGAACTCACCTGCTAGTGGACACAGCGCGCACAGGGAATGAAGTTTCGTTGATGGTATTCAAAGAAGTTGCTGAAATTATCAGTGAATCCATTGTCTCCACCATTCGCGTGCTGGATGTGACAGATGTGTATTTTGGAGGAGGTATCGCTGCTGGATTGGAGTTTATGATGCCTACCATCGAATACAACACTCGAAAGTACTTGACTCCGTACTATGTCAAGGATCTGAGATTAAAGAAAGCTACCCTAGAAAATAATGCAGGTACCTTAGGAGCTGCAGCCTTGTGTTTTATGGATTCTGGTCTGTAACCGTCACTTCGGAGACTTTGCTCAAGGCATTCATTCGAAAAAGAACTCGTAAGGGTTCTTTTTTTTGTTCTACCCCAGTGCAATCCGAACTAGGTTCAAGAAAATAAAAGAAAAAACTTTGGCTTTTGTCCACCAATTCCACGCGGTCTGGTCTTCCAAAAGTCTTGATTAGGGCCTGGTTGTCTATCCCCAAAAATTGATTTTTGATGGTACGGAACTCTTCCATGTCTTGCAATCGTAAGCCCTTGCATCCATACCGATCTGATTTCCAGTTTTCTATATTGATTTTTCCTGCATCTACTGCTGAGCTACAGGAACTGAGCCAGGTCAGGAGCGAAAGGGCAAGGATCAAAACGGAATTTTTCATGAAGGATTTTTTGAATGGCTAAAGATCGTTGGAATTTCGATAGTGTTACTCTTGCAGAACACTAAAAATAGGATTCGACTTAAATTGTCACTTTTGAACTCAAACAAAGGGCAGAAGGTTTATTCAAATCGGTTATATTGCAGCTTCAATCTCATATTTCATGTATTACAGATTCGGAAAGGTTTTCTATTTCTTCAGCGTGCTGGTTTTTCTCTTTGCGCTATTGTATTTCTACGCGGCTTTGCCCGAGCAGATTGGATTTAGTTTGGATGAGCAAGGGACTGTGGTTCGTGATTTTGCCAAAAGCACCTTCTTTTATGCGTTAGTACTCGGTTTTTTGGTACTCAACCTCGTCACCATTTACACTCCAAAAACTTTAGAAACCAAAACCAATCGAAAATTGCATCGGTTGTTTCCAATTGGTGATCCCTACCGTGACTACTTGCTGGCCTGGTTTTATTCTTTTGGGGGTTGGGTCAATTCGAGTTTATCGTTGGCAGCCTTATTTGTACATGCCATCAACAATCAAGAGGTAATTGGAGCCTCCTCGTACAACCTTTGGTTTACATTGATGCCCATCGTGCTGTTTGTGTGGATGGTTCTATTGTTTGTATTGCTTTTCAAAAAATTCAAATCCACTCAAGTGGGAATTAACTAGTCGATGGCAGAACAAGTAAACTATACCGAAGACAGCATCCGTTCACTAGACTGGAGAGAACATATCCGGTTGAGACCGGGTATGTATATTGGAAAATTAGGAGATGGAAGTGCGCCAGATGATGGTATTTATGTGTTGGTCAAGGAAATTCTAGACAATTCCATCGACGAACACATGATGGGAAATGGGCGCACCATTGAAGTGAAAATCTCAGAGCATAAAGTAGAAGTTCGCGATTACGGGCGAGGGATACCCCTTGGTAAAGTGATTGACTGCGTTTCCAAGATCAACACCGGAGGCAAATACGATTCAGGAGCATTTCAAAAATCTGTGGGTCTCAATGGAGTCGGTACCAAGGCAGTCAATGCGCTTTCGGATTTTTTTAAGGTGCAATCCTTCCGAGATGGAGAGTGTAAAGTAGCGGAATTTGAAAAGGGAATTCTAGTGAATGATCCTCCGATCGAAAAGTCTTCAGATCGAAATGGGACCAAAGTGGTCTTTTCTCCAGACGCTTCAATTTTTAAGAATTACCACTTTATTCCAGAATACCTCGAAAATCAGATGTGGAACTATGCCTACCTCAATGCAGGGCTAAGTCTCCAATTCAATGGGAAAAAATACTTTTCCGATCGAGGATTATTTGACCTCTTATCGAATAAGGTGGATGAGGAAAGTATTCGCTATCCAATTATCCATTTGAAAGGGAATGACATTGAGGTGGCGATCACGCACTCTGGTAGTTATGGGGAAGAATACTACTCCTTTGTCAATGGGCAATACACTACGCAAGGGGGTACGCACTTGGCTGCTTTCCGTGAGGCCATTGTAAAGACCATCCGGGAGTTTTACAAGAAGGACTTTGACGCTTCTGATATTCGTCAATCCGTCGTGGCAGCCATTGCTGTTCGTGTGCAAGAACCTGTTTTCGAATCCCAAACCAAGACCAAGCTAGGTTCCCAAAGTATTGGACCCGATGGGCCTACCCTTCGAACTTTTGTCAATGACTTTATCAAGACGGAACTCGATAATTACCTGCACAAAAACCCAGCTGCTGCAGATGCGCTATTGAAGCGGATTCTGCAATCTGAGCGGGAGCGTAAGGAGATCTCAGGAATCAAGAAGTTGGCCAATGAGCGGGCTAAAAAAGCCAATCTCCACAACAAAAAACTTCGGGATTGTCGAGTGCATTACGATGATCCAAAAGCAGAGGAGGACTTGAAAAACAGGACCATGCTTTTCATCACGGAAGGTGATTCTGCTTCGGGTTCGATTACCAAAAGCCGAGATGTACAAACTCAAGCCGTGTTTTCACTTCGTGGCAAGCCACTCAACTGTTTTGGAATGACCAAGAAAGTGGTCTATGAAAACGAGGAGTTTAACCTGCTACAGCATGCGCTCAACATAGAAGACGGTATCGATAGTTTGCGCTACAGGAAGATAGTGATTGCAACGGATGCAGACGTGGATGGCATGCATATCCGCTTGCTGATCATGACTTATTTCCTGCAGTTTTTTCCAGATTTGGTTAAAAATGGGCACCTGTTTATCCTGGATACTCCTTTGTTTCGTGTGCGAAATAAGAAAGAAACGATCTATTGCTATTCGGATGAGGAGCGGCAGCGTGCCATTCATAAGTTGGGAAACAAGCCTGAAATCACCCGCTTCAAAGGATTGGGAGAAATTTCGCCCGAAGAATTTGGAACCTTTATCGGGGAGGATATTCGCCTAGATCCCATTTTATTGACCAAGGACACCAAAATTGTTGATTTGCTCACGTTCTACATGGGCAAAAACACCCCTGATCGACAGGTATTTATTATTGACAATTTGAGAGTAGAGAAAGATTTGGCTCTTGAAGACCCCAAACTTGAAAAAGAAGAAGAAGTGGATGCTGAAGTAGATTCTTAAGTCCCCCAAGTACATGCCAGATGCCATTCCCTTTTTAACCCTAGGAATATTTACATGAGTGACGATACAACCCTTTCTGAAAGTTCTGATAGCAACCTACATGGTACTGTGCCCGTAACAGGGATGTACAAGGACTGGTTTCTGGATTATGCATCCTATGTGATATTGGAACGGGCTGTGCCTGCCATAGAAGATGGACTGAAGCCAGTACAACGCCGTATCCTTCATGCCATGAAGGAGATGGATGATGGCCGATTCAATAAGGTTGCCAACATCATCGGACAATCCATGCAGTACCACCCACACGGAGATGCATCGATTGGCGATGCCATCGTCAATATGGGCCAAAAAGACCTGTTGATTGAGACGCAAGGCAACTGGGGAGATGTACGAACGGGTGATGGGGCCGCTGCTGCGCGATACATTGAAGCGCGACTGTCCAAGTTTGCCTTGGATGTGGTCTTTAATCCACAAACAACAGATTGGCAGCTTTCCTACGATGGAAGAAAAAGAGAACCAGTCACGCTACCGGTCAAATTTCCCTTGCTACTGGCACAAGGAGTGGAAGGAATTGCCGTTGGATTGTCTACAAAGATTCTTCCACACAATTTTAGAGAACTGATCGAAGCTTCAATAGAACTTTTGAAAGGCAATTCTCCGCAGGTACTTCCAGACTTCCTCACTGGGGGATTGGCAGATTTTTCGGATTACCAAGAAGGCCTTCGTGGTGGGAAAGTAAAGGTTAGAGCACGGATTGAAGAGGATGCAAACAAAACCTTGTTAATCAAAGAAATACCTTTTGGGACAACAACGGATTCTCTGATTGATTCCATTCTTAAAGCCAACGACAAGGGTAAGATTAAAATCAAAAAGGTGGTTGACAATACTGCCAAGGACGTAGAGATCCAGATTCAATTGGCACCGGGAGTTTCTCCGGATGTCACGATAGATGCCTTGTATGCCTTTACAGACTGTGAGGTTTCCATCTCGCCCAATGCCTGCGTGATTATCGATGAGAAGCCGGTATTCTTGACAGTCAACCAGATTTTAAAGTACAACACCACCCAAACGAAGGAATTGCTTCGAAAGGAGCTTGAAATACGGAAGGGGGAACTTTTAGAAAAGTTGCTCTTCTCTTCTTTGGAAAAAATCTTCATTGAAAACCGTATTTACCGCGATATTGAAGAATGTACCACATGGGATGCGGTATTGGAAGCGATTGATCGTGGCCTAGATCCATACAAGCCTGATTTTTACCGAACGATAGTTCAGGAAGACTTGGTTCGCCTCACAGAAATCAAAATCAAGCGAATCTCCAAGTTTGATACCTTCAAAGCGGATGAGTTGATGAAACGACTTCAGGATGAACTGAAAGAAGTCAATTACAACTTGAAGCACTTAACAGATTTTGCGATTGCCTACTACCAAAACTTGCTGGATAAGTATGGAAAGGGTAGGGAGCGAAAAACAGAGATTCGAGCATTTGATACCATTCAGGCAGCTGTAGTGGCGGCAAACAATGCCAAATTGTATGTGAACCGAGTAGATGGTTTTGTGGGCTATGGCCTCAAAAAGGATGAATACATCTGTGAATGTTCGGATTTGGATGACATCATCGCCATTCGTCGGGATGGAAAACTGGTAGTTTCCAAAATTCAGGAAAAGCTCTTCATGGGTAAAGACATCGTTTATGTGGGCGTATTTCGAAAGAATGACGAGCGCATGACGTACAATTTCATCTATTTGGATGGAGTATCTGGACGTGCGATGGTCAAGCGTTTCCAAGTAGGAGGCGTGACTCGTGATAAGGAATATGAGTTGACCAAGGGTACGAAGGGATCTAAACTGATGTACCTCACTGCTAATCCCAATGGTGAAGCTGAAGTGGTGACTGTTTACCTGACCCAAGGTGCAAAAGCGAGAGTGAAAGTATTTGATTTTGATTTTGCTGAGATTGAAATCAAGGGACGTGCAGCCGGAGGGAATATTCTCACGCGCTATCCTGTTCGTAAGGTTCAATTTAAGATGGAAGGCAAATCCACCCTAGGAGGACTCAATATCTATTACGATGCTTCTGTAGGACGACTGAATACGGATGCTAGAGGCAAACAAATTGGCAATTTCCTAGGCGACGATAAAATATTGGTTTGTTACAAAAACGGAGATTACGAGTTGACCAGCTTTGAATTGACCAACCGCTACGAGCCTACCGAAGTGCTCTTGATTCAAAAATTTGATGTGCAAAAAGTGATTGGAGCGGTTTACTACGATGGATCGACAAAAGGGTACTTTGTGAAGCGCTTTCTAATCGAAACGACTACGCTCAATAAGCGATTTAACTTTATCACCGAACACAAGCAATCCTATTTGAAGCTTGTAACGACGGATGCCCAAGCCCAGGTTTCGGTGACCTTCCTCAAAGGCAAGGTAGAAGAACAGATGGATTACGATCTGGAAATGTTGATCGATGTCAAAGGTTGGAAGGCACTAGGCAATAAGTTAAGTGCAAATGAGGTAAAGGAGCTCAAATTGATTGAATCGGAACAGGTTTCAGAACAGGCAGTTGCAACGGTTGACGAGCAGGAAGAGGAAACCGAAACAGCGGAGTCGCCAGAAAATCAAGAGGATGATTTGGAAGTGGGCAGCACACTAACCTTGACACCAAAGAAAGGGGAGGATGAGCAGCTTGGGCTATTTTAACTAGTTCAATGTAGCTATGAATGCCGAGTCAGTAGACCGTATGGAATTGGATCAAGGGTTGGTGGATTACCTAGCCCAGTACATTACCCCGCACAAGCGAGCAGCCATTGAACGGGTATTGAGCCTGCGAACTCGTTTTTTTACGGTGGTGTTGGAGGATATTTTTAAACCACATAATGCCAGCGCAGTGCTTCGAACCTGTGATTGTTTTGGGATACAGGACATTCACCTCATTGAGAAAACAGATGCCTACAAGATCAACCCATTCGTAACGCGTGGTGCATCGCAATGGGTAGATCTTCATAAGTATTTCACCCCTGGTGGATCTGCTGTAGACCCTTGCTTTGCTGCATTACGCCAGAAAGGCTATAAAATTTATGGAACGAGTCCGGCAACTGATTCCCTTTCCATTCACGATTTACCCCTTTCACCAGACCAAAAAGTAGCATTAGTATTCGGTAATGAACACGAAGGGATTAGTGAAGAGGTAAAAACCAAGGTGGATGGACTGGTCCACATTCCAATGAAAGGATTTACGGAAAGCTTTAACATCTCCGTATCGGCTTCCATTTTTCTTTATGAGTTGATCAAGCGGGCATCGGAATTTGAAAGTCCAAATTTCCACATTTCAGAAGAGGAGCGGAGTGAATTAAGATTGAAATGGTATAAAGATATTGTCCCGCATGCCGATATTCATGAGAAGCATTTCCGTAAACAAACTCAAAACCTAGGGATTTGACACCTTCAAATTCAAGTACTTAGGTTTAAGACTAAGAAAAAAATACTAGTTTAGGGGTAGGTATTTTAACTTCATTGTATGCGAAAAGGTCTTCTAATTTTTTCAATCGTACTACTTGTTTTGCTAGTAGGTGTAATTGGCTATTCAGCCTATCAATTCCGCGATCGTCATGCGGGCTATCAAACAGATTTATCTCTATATGCTCCAGCAGCTTCGGTACGTGCTGGATTTGCGAAAGTTGACCTGACGCCGACCGGTTTTGAAACCTGGGAAGATGTGGATGGGGATTCAAAGTATGATCCTAAAAAAGGGGACCGCTTTGTAGATGCCAATGGCAACGGAGAGTTTGATGCGGTTTGGTTGGCAGGCTTTCACAATTCAAGGCCTGCACAAAGTGTCCTAGATAAACTATGGGCTAGGGCCATGGTCATCGAATCTGGGGATGTTTCCTTGGCCCTTTGCGTTATTGACATGATTGGTTTTGGCAATGATGAGGTGATTGCCACTCGGAAATTAATTCAAGAAAAGTACCCTGAGCTAGACTATGTGGTCATTTCCAGTACGCATGTGCATTCCGCACCTGATTTGATGGGTATGTGGGGACCTTCCGAATTTGTACGTGGGGTAAATGACGATTACATGAAGCAAGTAAAAGCCGGAATCGCTACAGCTGTGGGAGAGGCTTTTACTTCTAGAAAGCCAGCACATTTTAAGTTTGCCCAAGAGCCTGATCGACTCAGTGATTTGGTAGGAGATACCCGCCCTCCTTTTATTTCTGATGCAGGCTTGCAGCTGATGCAGGTGCTCGATGCACAAACAGGCGCCACGCTAGGAACAATAATGAATTGGGGAAATCACCCCGAGACCTTGTGGTTGGAAAACATTCAAATCAGTTCCGATTTTGCGGATCCCTGGAGGAATTTTGTGGAAGCTGGTATTCCTTTAGGTGATACCTTGGCCGAGCCTGGCATAGGGGGTGTAGCCATCTTCTTGAATGGTGCTGTTGGAGGATTGATGACTACAGCTCCTGATCTTTCAGTTGTAGATCCCTATACGGGTATTTCTTACCAGAGGCAAGCTCCAGACAAACTTCTTGCTCAAGGGAAGGCTTTGGCCAAAATAACCTTAGAAACTTTGAAAGACAGCAGCTTGGTGGTTCACTCTTCCCTGGATTTGGGAATTAGAGCAAAGAGCATTTCCCTTCAGATGGACAATTCGCTCTTTCAGCTGGCAGCTTTCGTAGGGATTTTTGACCGGGGATTTGTGGGATGGAAACAGATTCGATCGGAGGTTTCTACCTGGAAATTAGGACCAGCGACCTTCGTTCATGTTCCTGGAGAACTTTATCCTGAAATACTTCATGGTGGAGTAGAATCACCTGCTGGGGCAGATTTTCAATTGGCTCCAGTAGAGGTGCCAGCTTTGAAGGAAAAGATTCCTGGCCAGTATCGATTTTTTTCGGGGATGTCCAATGACATGATCGGCTACATTGTACCCAAAAGTCAGTGGGATGTAAAACCTCCATTTACGTACGACTATAAGGAGCGGCCTTACGGTGAAATTAACTCTCTAGGACCAGAAACAGCCCCAAAAATACATTCCGAAGTGATGGGAATTTTGGGAGAGCTTGAAAAATTAAAGCGGTAAACTATTCCGGTGCACTTTAAAAAATCCGCAAAGTGCACCGGAATTAATTTGATTTATGATTCGTGAATAAGGATTTTTTCAATCTTATCACCCGCACGGATTGCATCTATCACTTCTAGTCCTTCGATTACTTTACCAAAGCAGGTATGGTTCCGATCCAAATGTGCAGTGTTTGCTCTGCTGTGGCAGATGAAAAATTGTGATCCTCCTGTATTTCTTCCTGCATGTGCCATGGAAAGTACACCACGGTCATGAAACTGGTTTCCACCAGTCAATTCACATTGAATTTTGTAACCAGGACCTCCTGTACCAGTGCCTGTTGGGCAGCCACCTTGAACTACAAAGTTCGGGATTACGCGGTGAAAAGTAAGTCCATCGTAAAAACCTTTGGTGGATAGGTCTACAAAATTTTGAACCGTAATAGGAGCATCTGCTTCATAAAACTCGACAAGCATAGTTCCTTTTTCAGTAATTATTTCAGCTGTTTTCATGACTGGTTATGATGATTGGTGGTTAATTCTCTTTCGTCATGCAAAAATAGAGCTTGTCTTGGCTTTTTGATTCATTTGGATCAAAAAGAGTGCACAATAGTTTTCTCCAGCTTAGCTAATTGGTCCACCTGAAGTCATTTTGGTATTGGGTTCCGTTACAAATGATTCAAAGTTTTTTTGAAAAGCTGCTACAAGAAGTTTTGCTTGTTTGTCATAAGCTTCCGAATCCGACCAGGTACTTTTTGGATTTAAGATGTTTGAAGGCACGTGAGGGCAAATTTCAGGAACTTGAAACCCAAATACGGGATCTATCCGGAAAGGAGCGAAGTCTAGCTTCCCTTCCATAGCGGCTTGGATCATGGAGCGGGTATAACTGAGTTTCATCCGAGATCCAATCCCGTAAGGACCCCCTGTCCAGCCCGTATTGATCAACCATACTGTAGCTTTTGAGGATTTCAATTTCTCTCCAAACAATTCTGCATATCGGTAAGGATGCAAGGGTAAAAATGCAGCCCCAAAGCATGCGGAAAAGGTCAGTTTGGGTTCAGTTACGCCTATCTCTGTGCCAGCCACCTTAGCTGTATAGCCAGAGATGAAGTGATACATGGCTTGCTCTTCATTTAGTTTTGAGATGGGAGGCAGTATTCCGAAGGCATCCGCAGTGAGGAAAAACACATGTTTTGGAGCTGCCGCTAAGGAGGGATGTATTGAATTCGTGATATGGGATAACGGGTATGCCGTGCGGGTATTTTCTGTGACGGATCTATCACCAAAATTCACCTCACGGGTTCCGGTTTTAAATCGGGTATTTTCAAGGATAGCGCCAAATTTGATTGCCTGATAAATCTCTGGTTCCCGATCAGGATCCAAATCTATGGCTTTGGCATAGCATCCACCCTCAAAATTAAAAATTCCAGTGTTGGACCATCCATGCTCGTCATCGCCGATGAGCAGGCGATTTGGGTCAGAGGAAAGGGTAGTTTTGCCAGTGCCAGATAGTCCAAAAAATAAGGCAGTTTCTCCCTCTGGGCTCACATTTGCAGCACAATGCATGGGCAATACTTGCTTTTGGGTAGGCAAGAGGTAATTCATGATGGAAAACATCCCTTTCTTCATTTCTCCTGCATAAGCCGTTCCACCAATTAAAATAATTTTTTGGCTTAGATTCAAAATTGTAAAATTGGAATTGCTTACTCCATCTGTTTGGGGATCTGCGACGAAATCAGGTACACAGATTACTGTGTATTCATGTGAGAATTCCGCAAGTTCACTTTCTTTTGATCGAATAAAGAGGTTATTGCAAAATAAATTATGCCAGGCCAAGGAGGTCACCACCCGCACATTGATTCGATAGTTTGGATCAGCACCCACCACTAAATCACGCACATAGACCATCTTTTCCTCAAGGAAGGATTTCATTTTGCCGTAAATATTTTCAAAATGAATAGGTGCTAGGGGAATATTGATGTCTCCCCACCAAATGGCGTCCGCTGTGGAATCATCCTTCACGAGGTATCGGTCTTTGGGAGATCGACCTGTAAACTTCCCTGTGTCTACCATCAAGGCTCCTGATGCAGTAAGCTTTCCCTCATTATTCTGGATTGCGTGCTCAATTAATTCTGCAGGGGAGACTTGGTAATGGACCTGCTGTACGGGAAAGTTTAATACACTTCTTTGAGTTGGGGGTTGCTGCATTCCTTAGTTTTTATTGGGTTTATCTTCTGAAAAATTAGTATTTAAAAATAGGATTTGATTTTGAATCATTTTCCTAAAAACTGCTTTATTTCTCTTTTCAATCGATTTCGAAGCAAAAAACCGACTTTTTTATTTAACTCAATTGGACAGAAAAAAGTTGCCTGAAATTCAATCATTTTCAAGTTTTCAGAAAGGTTTTATCTCGTGTTTCAACTAGATTCTTTGCAATCAAGTGCCAAAAAAGTTTATCATTGCAGTAGAATTAAATCCATTCAACCCGAAACAGCCGTGGAAAAACAACTTACAACAGAATATGAAGGTGGAACAGTCTTAGGTCACCCCAAAGGATTATACTATTTGTTCTTTGCCGAGCTTTGGGAAAGGTTTAGCTTTTATGGAATGCGTGCCTTGCTGACGCTTTACATGATAGATGTGATTTTTCAGTCTCTTGTAGACAGAGATTTTGCTACTGCTGCAGTTTATTCATCTTATGGTTCATTGGTATATGCTTCAACTGTAATTGGTGGGAGGATTTCTGATAAGGTTCTAGGGATGAGAAATTCCATTTTTCTGGGTGGCATACTGATGGCAATTGGTCATTTCTTATTGGCCATTGAAAACAACCTTGCCTTTTTTCTAGCTCTTTCTTTCATTATTGTGGGAAATGGCTTCTTTAAACCAAATATTTCCACTTTTGTGGGTACTCTTTATCCAGAGGGCGATTCCAAAAAGGATTCCGGATTTACAATATTCTACATGGGAATTAACATTGGAGGATGGATTGCACCATTACTTTGCGGATGGTTGGCAGCTACTTACGGTTGGCATTATGGCTTTGGTCTAGCAGGATTTGGAATGCTTTCAGGCTTATTGTTTTTTTGGAGTGGAATTAGGAGTGGTGTTTTTGGTGAAAGAGGAATGCCGCCATCCAATGGGGTAATCAATCATACTTTTTTGGGAATTAAAAATAAGTTTCTAATCCCCTTGATTTCAGTTCTCGCAGTTCCACTAATTGCATTTTTGCTTTCTTCTTACAAGGCTTTAGGAGATGAATCAAGCTTACTAGGTGATCAAAATATTGTAAACGTCATATTTAAAGTTATTGGCGTAAGCATTTTGGGTTACCTAGCCTACATTATTTACGATTCCAATCCAGATGAACGGAAGAAGTTAGTTGTTGCTATCCTGATCACTTTGTTTATGACAGTGTTTTGGGGGTTTCACGAGCTTTCAGGGAGTGTAATTACCTTATTTGCAGCTAGAAATGTTGACCTGACCGGCATCATGACGGCTTCACAAACCAATTCGCTTAATTCCATGTGGATTATTATTTTGGCTCTTCCAATTTCTCTAATGTGGACTAAATTGGCCAAGTCAAAGAAAAACCCAAGAACACCAGTCAAATTTGGAATGGGGTTACTCTTAGCTGGTGTTAGTTTTTATGTGCTTGCTATAAGTGGAGAATTTGCTAATTCCGAGGGTCTCGTACCGTTCTTCTACCTTCTTTTGATGTATTTCCTACTTTCTATTGGAGAGCTATTTATGTCACCCGTGGGATTATCAAAAATCACGGACCTTTCTCCCAAGCGAATTGTAGCATTTATGATGGGTGTTTGGTTTCTTTCTTCCGCATTTGCTTTTCAAGTAGTTGGATTTATTGGAAAAGAATTGGCAGTAGAAAGCACAGATGCTAATGTGGGTGGATTGGATACACTTTTGCTTTATACGGATGGATTCCTTTTAATTGCGAAGTATTCGTTAGGTGCAGGTTTAATTGTCCTTCTAACTTCTCCACTAATTAAAAAATTAATGGGAGAGGTGCATTAACCTTCAACAAGTTGTTCTTTCAAAAAGGCTATCCCTCTGGATGGCCTTTTTTTGTACCAAGTACAAAGTAAGGATTCGTGTTTTCACCCAATTGGTAATTCTGAATCATCTTGTCTGCCAACCACATGCATTTTGATTCGATTTAAAGTATTTACAACAAAAAAAGTAAATAACCACATAGACACATAGGAAAAACCTATGTGCCTATGTGGTTTTATAGAAAAGCTAAATTCTTGCCGGCCTTTGACAGGCAGGCCTCTTTATTAATTTCGAATGCCGAACTCCAATCTAAGAATGCCGAACTTGGGATTCGTTTTCTGACCCAAATGGTACTTCAAGAGGATCTTGGTACATGGTACTTAGCACTTTGTACAAAGTACCATGTACAAAAAAAAGGGCTGCTCGAAAGAGCAGCCCTTTGCAATAAAGCAGATTCGATTAATTCAAGAACTCAACGAAAGTCAAGCTCACATAGTGCCTATGTGGTTTTATAGAAAAGCTAGAGTTCTTGCCGGCCTTTGGCAGGAGCCCTCTT
>JBIIGH010000037.1:0-13663 GCA_044236565.1 Algoriphagus sp.
CCGCTTGTTAAACAACCCTATTGAGCCACTGGCATAATTGCGGATAATCCATAATTTGTTTGAAATGGACTGTATTATTGTGCTAAGCCTCCGTATTTTTGAAGACTCAAAACGAATTCCCTCCAACCTATGAAACTTGCTGTAGTGGGTGCTACTGGATTAGTAGGCACCGAAATCCTTGAAGTCCTTCAAGAACACCAATTCCCCTACGATCAACTGCTCCTTGTAGCATCTGAACGTTCCAAAGGAAAAGTAATTGAGTACATGGGCAAATCCCATGTCATCATCGGCCTAGCCGAAGCGGTAGCCGCGCAACCTGAAATCGCAATTTTCTCCGCTGGCGGAAGCACCTCCTTGGAATGGGCTCCCAAATTCGCAGCAGTAGGTACCGTAGTCATTGACAACTCCTCCGCTTGGAGAATGGACCCTAGCAAAAAATTGGTCGTCCCAGAAATCAATGCAAAAGAAATCGGTGCTGCAGACAAAATCATCGCCAACCCCAACTGCTCTACCATTCAAATGGTCTTGGCTTTGGAACCCCTGCGTCAGCGCTATGGCATCAAACGCATCGTGGTATCTACCTACCAGTCGGTAACGGGTACCGGTAAGGCTGCTGTAGATCAGATGATGGCAGAACGCCAAGGGAAAACACCTGAAATGGTGTATCCGCATAAAATTGACATGAATGTCCTTCCCCATATCGATGTATTCCAACCGAATGGCTACACCAAGGAAGAAATGAAGATGATCAAGGAAACCAAGAAAATCTTCAGCGACGAATCTATTCAGGTCACCTCCACCACAGTCCGAGTCCCTACGATGGGCGGGCACTCAGAAGCAGTGAATGTGGAGTTTAAACAAGATTTTGACCTCGCAGAGGTCCGTAGCCTGTTGGAAAACGCTCCTGGAATCATCGTTCAAGATGATCCAACCAACTTTGTCTATCCCATGCCGATCCATGCTCACAAAAAAGATGAGGTCTTTGTGGGCAGGCTTCGTCGCGATGAGTCTCAGCCAAATACGCTGAATATGTGGATCGTAGCGGATAATCTAAGAAAAGGTGCCGCCACGAATGCCGTTCAAATCGCCGAATACCTTCTAGAAAATAAACTCGTCTAATGAACTCCGAAAAGTTCACTAGCGAAGAATTCCACCAATTTGTGCAGGATCATCTGGAAGAAGATCCTGCAGGTTTACTTTTCAAGTACCAGGGCAAAGTAGCTTTTGATCTCAAAATGGCCGTGCAGCAAATCGCCGCTAGGCAGAAAGCTGCAAAAAAATTGCCGAGTTGGAGCAAAAACCTACACCTCCTTTTTCCTCCCAGCATTTCAGTTGAACAAAGTTCGTCGGAGCAAACGGCCGCCTTCAAATCCGAAGGACTCTCAGGGAATTGCCTCATCGACCTGACTGGAGGCTTTGGGGTGGATTTTTATCACCTAAGTCAGCGATTTGAAAAAGGGGTGTACTGTGAGCAGCAACCCGAGCTATTCCAGATCTCAAAGCATAACCTAAGTCTTCTAAACCCCGGCAAATTTGACTTTGTAGAAGGCAATGGATTGGATTTTTTGCAAAAAACGGAACTTCGGTTTGACCTGATTTATGCGGATCCAGCCCGTCGGGGAACTGGCAATCAAAAGTTGTACAAACTCCAGGACTGCGAACCTAACCTGGTAGATGCTTGGGGTCTTCTTCAACGAAAATCCGATCACATTCTGCTAAAAGTTTCCCCCATGCTAGACCTAACTCAAGCATGGACCGAACTACCAGATATCCAAAAAATAGCAGTGGTATCGGTTCGAAATGAAGTCAAGGAACTTCTGCTCCATTGGGAAAAAGCCAAGATGGGTGCGCCAAAAAAGATTTCAGTAGTAGACCTAGAGAGTGGAATCCTTCCGTTTGAGTTTGCCCCCAGTTCGGAAGAACAGGCACAATCCAAGTTTGCGGAAGCAGGCAAGTACCTGATCGAACCCCTAGCAGGGATTTTGAAGGCAGGAGCCTTCAACCTATTTGGGGAGCGATTTGCGCTTCACAAACTGGAAAGAAATAGCCACCTCTACACCAGTGACTCTTTAGGAGAAGGTATTCCGGGACGCATCTTTGAGGTGGTCCAGGAAATCAGTCCAAAAAAGCAGGAGGTCAAAGCGCTATTCCCTTCAGGAAAGGTCAATGTGATTTGCCGGAACTACAGCACAGGAGCTGAAGAGCTCAAGAAGAAACTTGGACTGAAGGATGGTGGGGCTGATTTTCTAATTGGAACCAAAACAGCTACCGGTTACAAGCTGTATTGGTGTACCCGTATCCAATAAAAAAAGTGAAGGTTAATCCTTCACTTCTTCGTAGTCTACATACTCTCCGCCTTCGATATCTTTTTTTATTTTCTCAGCAGACTTTTTCGGAATAAAATCCACATGCACCCCTTCTTTAGGACGCTGCGCTTGCTGCTGGGCGCGCTGCTGCTCCATAGCGGCCTCATTTACCCTGCGTGCGAGTTGGGCAAGCTTGGAGCGGAGAAAATAGCGAATCAGCTGGCCCAAAAGCCATCCAACACCTAGAAATATGAGGAAAAACTTGATCAAGGTTTATCGGTTTTATGGAAACACTACTTGCTCAAGTAGATGTTTCGCTCAGCATAAATTTTCAAGAAATAATCATCCATCAAATCGTCAATAAAGTAGATGGCCTCCCCTGTAGATTTCATTTCAGGGCCCAGCTCCTTGTTGACATTCGGGAACTTATGGAAAGAGAATACCGGTTCTTTGATCGCATATCCTTTCTTGACAGGCTTGAAATTAAAGTCCGTCACCTTCTTCTCTCCTAGCATCACTTTTACGGCATAGTTGACATAAGGTTCTTGGTAGGCCTTGCAGATAAAGGGCACTGTTCGTGAAGCGCGTGGATTCGCCTCGATTACATATACTTTGTCGTTCTTGATGGCAAACTGGATGTTGATCAAGCCAACAGTCCGCAAAGCCAAGGCAATTCGTTGCGTGTAGGTTTCTATCTGTCGAATCACCAAATCTCCCAAGTTGTAGGGAGGAAGCACGGCGTAGGAGTCTCCAGAGTGAATTCCTGCTGGCTCGATGTGCTGCATGATGCCGATGATGTAGACATTTTCTCCATCACAAATCGCATCCGCTTCAGCCTCGATCGCTCCTTCTAGGAAGTGATCCAATAGGATCTCGTTATTTGGAATGTCACGAAGCACGTTGACCACATGCTCTTCCAATTCCTTCTCGTTGATTACGATTTTCATTCCTTGACCACCCAAAACATAACTTGGACGAACCAACAATGGGAAGCCAATCGTCTTGCAAAGCTCAAGTGCTTCGTCAGTATTGTGAATGGTACCAAACTCAGGATAAGGCACATTATTTTCTTTCAGAAGGGTTGAGAAAAGTCCTCTATCTTCTGCCAAATCCAAGGCTTCGTAGCTCGTGCCGATAATTTTGATGCCGTACTTGGATAGCTTTTCCGCCAATTTCAAGGCCGTTTGTCCACCAAGCTGTACGATGACGCCCACTGGGTTTTCCTGCAAAATAATCTCGTAAATATGCTCCCAGAATACCGGCTCGAAATACAATTTGTCTGCTACATCAGGATCCGTAGACACCGTCTCTGGGTTGCAGTTAATCATGATGGTTTCGTAGCCGCATTCTTTGGCAGCTAAAACCCCATGCACGCAGGAATAGTCAAATTCGATGCCTTGACCCACTCGGTTGGGGCCTGATCCTAGCACCACTACTTTTTTCTTCTCACTGCGAACTGATTCATTTTCATCCCCAAAAGTGGAGTAGTAGTAGGGCGTCTTTGCGGCAAACTCAGCTGAACAAGTATCTACCAACTTGTATACCCGCTTGATGCCCATCTCCTCGTAGCGCTTCTGGAAGACATCACTTTCAAGACAGTCCAACAAATGTGCGATTTGGCGATCGGCATAGCCTTTTTTCTTCGCAACATCCATCAATTCACGAGGAATAGTGGCGAGCTTGTACTTGCTGATTTCCGCTTCCAAGTGGATCAACTCTTCGATTTGCTTCAAAAACCACTTGTCGATCTTGGTCAAATCGTGGATGGTTCGGAATGAGATGCCGAGTTTAAAAGCATCATATACATGGAATAAGCGGTTCCAGCTTGGATTCGCTAGGGAATATAAGATTTGAGCCTGGTCCTTGAGTTCTTTTCCATCGGCACCCAATCCATTTCTTTTGATTTCTAGCGATTGACAGGCTTTTTGGAGGGCTTCTTGGAAATTTCGCCCAATGCCCATCACTTCACCCACTGCCTTCATGGAAAGTCCAAGCTTACGGTCTGCACCTTTAAACTTGTCAAAGTTCCAACGAGGAATCTTCACAATTACGTAATCGATGGATGGCTCAAAGTAGGCCGAGGTGGTGCCTGTAATGGAGTTGGTAAGCTCGTCCAAGTTGTACCCAATGGCGAGCTTGGCCGCCACCTTGGCAATGGGATAGCCAGTAGCTTTGGAGGCTAGGGCCGAGGAACGAGATACCCGAGGGTTAATTTCAATACCGATGATGGTCTGGTTGTCTGGGCTTACAGCGAACTGTACGTTACAGCCTCCGGCAAAATTGCCGATGCTATTCATCATCGTAATGGCAAAGTTGCGCATGCGCTGGTAAACCGTATCCGGAAGGGTCATGGCTGGAGCTACCGTGATGGAGTCTCCTGTATGCACTCCCATGGGGTCAAAATTCTCGATGGAGCAGATGACAATCATGTTGCCAATGTTGTCGCGCATCACCTCTAGCTCGTATTCCTTCCAGCCCATGATGCTCTGTTCAATCAGCACCTCGTGCACTGGAGAAGCTTGGAGACCTACAGAAAGGTAGTGCTCAAAGTCCTCTGCTTTTTCTACAAACGCTCCTCCTGCTCCTCCCAACGTGTAAGAAGCACGGATGATGAGTGGAAAACCAATTTCTTGGGCAATTTCTTTGCCCTGAAGCATGGAAGTGGCGGTATCGCCTTTGCATACCCCTACCCCAATTTCTTCCATCAAAGCCTTGAACTTCTCGCGGTTTTCGGCAGTGTCAATGGCTTCAATATCTACACCGATCATACGTACGCCGTAATTTTTCCAAATTCCTGCTTTGTCGCAGTCAATGGCCAGATTCAAGGCTGTTTGCCCTCCCATAGTGGGAAGCACCGCATCAATGTCTGGGTGATCGGTTAAAATTTTACGAATTGATTTTTTTTCTAAAGGCAGCAAGTACACGTGATCAGCTGTCACGGGATCCGTCATGATTGTCGCCGGATTGGAGTTGATCAGGGTAACTTTAATTCCCTCATCCCGAAGGGATCTAGAGGCTTGAGAACCCGCATAATCGAACTCACAGGCTTGCCCAATGACGATAGGACCTGAACCAATAATTAATACGTGCTTGATGCTACTGTCTTTAGGCATGGGGAGTGAAGAAATTAAATTTTACTTAGGTCCAAATTGGCGTAAAATTAGAAAAATTATCCGAAGGGGAAAGGAGAAATCTCGAATTAGCTGACTTTGAATTACTTCTTTTACCCCAGACTCCAAAATTTCACTTTCATGTGCAGATTGAAGCCTTAATTTTACAGGCATGAACTGGAACAAGCTGTCTATTTTTCCCGTGATGGGAGAGCCATTAAGTGCTCAAAACGCGCTGCCCTTAGACTTTACAGCAGGTAATGCTGGGCTTCGCGCGGTGGATCTGAGTGACACCTCATCATTTGATGCGTTTGTATTTCAGCAACTACATAGTACGGGCAAGAGCTATGGTCATGGGGGATATTTAGAGAAGCGGGACATCTACCGTCGCAGCGAGGTTTTTGCCACGGCCCAAGAAGACTTTCGCAACATCCATCTTGGGATTGACATTTGGACAGCGACAGGCAGTCCTATTTTTGCACCTCTTGATGGGAAGGTTCACAGCTTCCAGGATAATGAAGGGTTTGGCAACTATGGGCCTACAATTATTTTGGAGCACCAAGTGGAGGGTCAGCATTTCTATTCCCTCTATGGCCACCTCCGACGGGAAGATTTGCAAAGTTTGGAAGTGGGACAAGTTGTTCGGGCAGGGAAGTCTTTTTGTCGGGTAGGCCCCTATCCAGAAAACGGGGACTGGCCTCCACACCTGCACTTTCAGCTGATCTGGGATTTGGAGGGTAAGTGGGGAGATTATCCTGGGGTAGCAGCAGAAAAGGAGCTGGATTTTTATGCCCAAAATTGTCCTGATCCCCGTGTTTTTCTAGGATTAAATGAGCGCTGAGCGAAACGATTTGCGACGCATCGCTTTACTGAATGGAGACTGTTTGGCGGAGCAATTGAAAGGCGCGGAGCTTCCCCTTGAGCGAATTATTTTTCGGGAAGCCCTAGTTTCGGGACCCTTAGGTGGAGCCAGTTGGGGGGAATTTTGGGAAACACGAGTTGGATTTCTTACTCAGAATTATGGAGCCACCGTACATGAGGTACAGGAAAAGACGGTAGCTGAATTGGAGAAGATTAGAAGTTTAGCGGATGGGGTCGAACTTAGTCTCTGGTTTGAGGACGATTTATTTTGCCAGGTCAACCTTTGGTTTGTGCTAAACCTGCTTTCTGAGTCACCTAACATCAAAATTTACCGAGTTTTTCCACCTGAAGCCAGCTCGGCAAACAGATGGAAGGGATTTGGAAATGCCTCTACTGCAGCTTTGACACAGGCTTATGAGGCAAAGGTACCGTTTACTTCTTCAGACTTGGCGCTGGGAAAAAACCTCTGGGAAGCCTATCGCCTGGGAGATGGCGCGCAACTTGCGGCCCTTTCAAAAAGTGTGTCCCCCTGTTTCAGACATCTAGAGGAGGTTTGCCAAGCACAGCTGGATCGTATTTCGGCAGACCCAAGGAAAAGGAGACCCGAAAAAGTAATTCTGGAGCTCTTGGTGATGGGCATTACTGATTTTGATATCCTATTTTCTCAGTTTTCTGAGCGGGAGGGAATCTATGGATTTGGGGATTTACAGGTACGGGAACTATTGGATTCGATTAAAAAGAACGCTGGAGAAAAAATTTAAATCATAGGTTATGCTTCATTTTTTGATGACCAGGATTTCAAGCTATACTTTGAACAATTACTTTCTTGGATGAAACTCCGTCAGCACCTGCCTGAGGTAATCTCGATCCAAATGGGTATAGATCTCCGTAGTGGTGATGCTTTCGTGGCCCAACATTTCTTGGACAGCACGCAAGTCTGCCCCTCCTTCTATGAGGTGTGTGGCAAACGAATGTCGAAAAGTATGGGGGCTGATGTTTTTTTGAATCCCTGCCTTCTCAGCAGTTTTCTTGATGATCAAAAACACCATCACTCGGGTTAATTTTTGTCCCCGACGGTTGAGAAAGACAAACTCTTCCTGCCCTTTCGCCGGTACTTGCTGGGAGCGGACATGCTCCTCGTACAGCTTGAGGTAATGCAAGGCCGCCCTACCAACTGGCACAAGTCGTTCTTTATTGCCTTTTCCCACCACCTTCAAAAATCCCACCTCTGCAAAAATCTGGCTCTTTTTAAGTTCCACCAACTCGCTTACCCGCAAGCCCGAACTGTACAGCATTTCGAGCATGGCCCGGTTGCGATGTCCTTCGGGCTCTCCAAGCGGAATGGCTGCAAGCAAGGTTTCTATCTCTTCATAGCTGAGTGTATCAGGAAGTTTTCTTCCCAATTTGGGTGCTTCCAACAGTTGTGCGGGATCCTCTGTAATGCGATCCTCATACATCAAAAAGCGGTAGAAAGCCTTGATCCCGGAGATGATTCGTGCTTGTGAATAGGGAGAAATCTCCAACTTGGCTAGGGTAGTTACAAACTTCCGTAGGTGTTCCAGTTCGAGCTCAAGAGGACTTTTAGATGGAAATTCGTTACCTACATAATCTGCCAACTTCTGTACGTCCCGCGTGTAGGCCTCAATCGAATTTGCGCTCAACGAACGCTCAAGGGTGAGGTAATGACGAAATTGACGGATCAGCTGGGGCCACATGGAGGAAGGATTGAGGCATTAAAGTTACATGTAAAATGTATTCACAATCACTGGGCGCTTTGCGAATTCAAAGGGAAATTTGAATTGCTAAAAAATGAATCGAAAGTGATTCTTTACTAGGTCTGGAACCTCTTCTTCAATGGGTTCATTTTTGTTGGAAAAAAATCGATTACTGAAACAGTAGTTTTTAGTTGATCAATCAAATACAAGATTTTTATCTCGAATTGATCACCAGATTTAAATATCAAAAAATGAACTTCTCGACCTTCGTAAACTAAGGCCCTATCAATAGCCCCCCTGCTTGGCATAATCCTTAAAGAATTTACTTTTTCAAATACCTCTTCTATGATTTCAACTACCCGATTCTGGTGAAAATGCATTTCTAAATAGGGGAAAATCTCTTGCTTGAATCTTAGCATGGATGAATCAGTTAGGATTAAATCCAACCTTTTTCCTTCATCCATGCTTTGTTCATTTGCTTAAATTCCTCCAAAGAATGGACCCTTCCAGCCTCAATGTCGTCTAAAGATTCCTGAATCCTTTTTTTCATTTCTTTTTCAAGGTTGGATTCCCCGATTTCCATCGCCCCTTTTTTTACTTCTGGCCTCTTTTTTTCTATCGTCATTGGTGCCCAGTTTAGTGTTGTATTTAAAGTTAACTTATTTGGGGAATAATGAACGGCACTAATCCAAAAACTTCCAGCTAGCCCGGTGGTCCTTGGAAAGCGTCTTGCCTGTTACCTTCGCACGGAGAATTTCAATCGGCATGGCGTTTTGTGTGAGGATCAAGTCATGAAATGTTTTCTCAGGCATCTTTCCCGAGTCCACCATTTCCTTGCGAAGCGCATAGATTTCCAGCGCACCGATCATGTAAGCAATTTGGTACAAGGGCCCATAGCTTCCCTCGAAAGACCTGCGAACCTCTGCGGATGCATTGGCAGGCTCGTGACCTACACGATTGACCAGGAGGTCGATGCATTGCTGTGGAGTCATTTTTCCTAAATGGTAATTGAGGGAAAAGATAATTCGAGCCGCCCGGTGCATTCTCCAAAAGAGCATGCCCACCTTGTCCTTGGCGTCTCTTGAGAATTGGCGGTCCCACAGCACAAACTCCCAATACAAGGCCCAGCCCTCCGTCCAAAATGGCGTACCGAAAGGCCGTCGATGGGTCATGTAACGCTGATTCATAAACTGCTGCAAGTGATGTCCAGGAATCAATTCGTGCTGCACCGTCGCTCGGGAAAAGTGAGGGTTATTGCCCCGCATGGACATCATTTTATCCTCGTGGCTCATTTCAGAAGTAGGGTAGGCGATTTGGATGACCTCGCCCCCCAAGAAAAAGGGACTCACGCGCTGCCGCTCTGCTGAGATCATGCTCGTTCTCCAAGTTTCGATCGCCAAAGGTGGCACCGTCAACCAGTCATTTTTGACCATCAAATCAATGGCCTCGTCTCCCAATCGAACTACTTCTTGCGGCCAAGCACCAGCAGGGAGGTAGGTGTTCTTTACCATTTCTAGGGCTGCCTTCCAATCGTTGCCAAAGCCTAGTTCATTGGAGGCCTTGAGCATCTCTTTCTCGCACCAGGCAAACTGCTTTTCAGCTTCTGCGATCAATTCCTCTGGCGTGTACGCAATCATTTCAAAAGCCAGTTGCTTTTCAAGTGCCTCTCTTCCGATGGGCTTACCGATGATCCCACTTCCATCGTCTTTCACGGAGTTGGTATAATGGGCACGTAAGGCCTTGGCATAGGATTTCATGCCTGCGTCCAATTTTCCCCAAGGCGTAGGCATCCACCAGGTAAAGGAGGGATCAAAGTCAAAATAAAAGTCATAGGATTCTTTGACCACTTTGGACAAGCTTTCTACTGCTTGAGCAGCCAATTCTGCTTTTTGCCAAGAATCGTATTTCGAACTTGTGGCAAGCGCCTTGTACTGGCCATCTAAGGCTTGAGCGACCTGGTTCCATTGGGCGGCAAGTGCCTGGGCATCGGGTTGAACAGCCCTGCGTCGGCTAACTACAAAGCTTTCCAACGGCTTTCCAAAAGCGATTACAGATTGAATTTGTATAAAATCACGCTTTTCCAAGTCTAGTTCCGCCAATTGCTTCTCGAGGTAGTTTCTGAAAAGCACGTAATCAATCTTTCCGTCCTCAGAAAGCGCTCCATAATTTTGGGCATTTAAGGTCTTGAGGTAGTCTTGATTGAAGGACTCCATTCGAGTAAAGTACTCACTGGAAAGGCGATTGGTGTACAAACGGCCTAAGGCCCCACGGTCTGCTTGGTAGGTTTGGATGAGTGAAACGAGTTCCGTGGCATTTGCCAAGAACGAGAAGAGCGAAAGGGAAAGAAAAAGAACTAATTTTTTCATGGAAAGAGATTTTGGCTAAGAATTACCGGACAGAAACATAGAGAATCTTTACCGAAAAGCCTAACTGATTTACACCCTTGATTAGGTGGTATCAGTGTTTAGTAAAATCGTGTAGGAAGCAGATCTATTTTTTCTTAGGCTCCTTCAAAACTAGAAAGTAAACCAAGAAAAAGTTAACCACATAGGCACATAAGGTTAATCTGATCCCTACTAGTCAAGTTAATAACCAGCCAGATTTAGACCCTCTTCTTTTTCTATGTGCCTATGTGGTTTAAGCAAAAAATTACCCTCTTACTTCTCGGGGTGTCATCCCAGCAATGCGTTTGAAACTCCGATTGAAATAGGATAAATTCTCAAAGCCTACCCGATACCCAATTTCTGAAATACTCAAATCGGTTTCTTGCAGTAGCTTTTGGGCTTCATTGATCCGTAAATGCAGCAAATAGTCAGTAAAAGTCTTTCGGGTACGAAGCTTGAAAAATCGACAAAAAGCCTCCTTACTCAAGTGCGCCTCAGCAGCCACCTCGGCCAAGGTGATTTTTTGAAATCGGTGAGCCAGGACAAACTGCATCACACGATCCATCCGGCTTCCATCTTTTTCAGAAAGTCCCAACAACCTCCCCCCTCGATTGAGCTGCTGCAACGAACCTCCGGCTTGCTCGAGAACGTACAAAAGACTTATCGCCACCTGAAACCGCTGGAGGCCCTGTGTTCCCCCAAACTGATTTACAGCCTCCTTTATCTTGGAAGCCGATTCCCCTTGCAACTGAAAGCAAAGCCCTGAAAATTCCCGAAACCGCCTCAACGACTGAAGCTCTTCTACTGGAAGCAATGCGTTTTCAAGCACCTCAAAATCAAAAAAAATGGTGTTTCCAGCCACTTCCAGATTCGAGTTTCCCTCAAAGTATGTCGCATCACTTCGAAAGACATGAGGTGCATTCTCTCCCAAAAAAAATACATCACCAGGCTGAAATCTTCCCACATAATCCCCACTCAAGAATTGCCCACTCCCCTCCACGATGACGGTCAACTGCCATTGTGGATGCTGGTGCAACTTGTCGTAAAAATGAGGTCCCCGGTCCTCCTGATAGCGTACAAATTCGCGACGAGACTTCGGGATTTGAAAGGAAATGATTTTTTCCATAAGGGTAATTTTGGTATAGAATTACAACAAAAATTGTTCAAATGAATATTTTTTGATCAATATAGTATTAAAATGAACTAATACAGGTACAGGTTTTTTTAGTGGCCTTGCTTAGATTTGAGAAACAAAAATTTCACTTCTGCCAGCTTTGGCTAAAATCGAATCCTTATGAACTGGAAAGGCGTATTTCCCGCAGTAACCACCAAATTTCATGCTGACGGCAGTCTGGACATGAACCTGTTTTTTAAGAACCTAGACTTCCAATTGGCCTGTGGTGTACACGGAATCATTTTGGGAGGCACCTTGGGCGAAAGCTCTGTCTTGTCCCAGGAAGAAAAAATCACGCTGACCCGAGAAACAGTCAACTACATCAACGGCAGAGTGCCTGTAATTCTAAATATTGCTGAAGGAGCCACCAAAGACGCGCTATTTTGGGCTAAAAAAGCAGAAGAACTCGGAGCTTCGGGCTTGATGATTCTTCCTCCAATGCGCTATGGAGCAGATCCACGTGAGGTAGTCACCTACTTCAAGACAGTAGCACAGTCTACGTCGCTGCCCATGATGATTTACAACAATCCGGTGGACTACAAAACCCTTGTGACGGTAGACATGTTTGCCGAACTGGCAGACTGTCCTAATATCCAAGCTATCAAAGAATCTACGCGAGACATCTCCAATGTGACTCGAATGATCAACCGATTTGGAGACCGATTCCAGATTCTTTGCGGTGTGGATACCTTGGCATTAGAAGAATTGCTGATGGGCGCAGTAGGTTGGGTTGCAGGATTAGTTTGTGCATTCCCGAAGGAAACGGTTGTCATTTACAACTTGGTTCAGGAAGGGAAAATCGAGCAGGCACGGGAGATTTACCGTTGGTTTTTACCGCTTTTGGAACTTGATATCCACCCCAAACTGGTTCAGTACATCAAGTTGGCCGAGCAGCATTGCGGCATCGGATCCGAACATGTGCGTGCACCACGCTTGACCTTGATTGGTGAGGAGCGCGTACGAATTGAAAAGATAATCACGGATGGGATTAAGAATCGGCCGGCACTTTAAATAGAACTAGAAATACGATAGAAATACACATGAAATAGCCCAAGCTTAAGCTTGGGGAAATACAAACACCGATTGCTGTTTCAACTTATTTCACGGAGCCCACCGCGGCGGGCAGGCGAAGCGCAGTCTATTTCTATTTATTTCCATTGTATTTCAAATTACCCAACCAAATTCAATAACCCATGAATATCGATCCCATTTTTCACGCAGCTCAAGCCGCTTTTCTAGCTTATAAAAACCGATCTGGAAAGGATAAAGGGCATTTTTTGGATACCCTTGCCGATATCTTGGAATCCCAGCGAGGAGAAATCGTACCGATCGCCATGCGCGAGTCAAATCTCCCTGAAGGTCGGATCAATGGAGAGCTGGGCAGGACAACTGGACAAATTCGGTTGTTTGCCAATCTAGTAAAAGAAGGCTCCTGGGTAGAAGCCACCATCGATCCTGCAATGCCGGATCGAAGCCCTCTTCCTCGAGCAGATATTCGCCGATTTTTAACCCCACTTGGTCCAGTAGTCGTGTTTGGAGCCAGTAATTTTCCGCTAGCATTTTCTACAGCAGGTGGGGATACCATTTCGGCCTTGGCCGCAGGTTGCCCGGTGATCTACAAAGCGCATCCGGCGCATCCAGAAACTTCCAGAAAAGTAGCTTCTTGTATCCAAGAGGCCCTTAGTACTTGCGGGCTTCCTGCTGCGCTATTTACCCATGTGGAAGGAGGAATTGCAGAAGGCCAAGCGCTAGTCAAGCATCCCTTGGCAAAAGCCGTTGCCTTTACAGGTTCTCATGCCGGGGGAATGGCCTTGTTTCAACTTGCCAACCAGCGTGAGGTGCCTATCCCTGTTTTTGCGGAAATGGGATCGGTCAACCCAATTTTTTGCTTCTCGCAAAAATTGGAAAAAGAAAATGACGCGCTAGCCAAGGCTTTTGTCAATTCCCTGACCTTGGGAGCTGGACAATTCTGCACCAATCCAGGTCTAATTTTCGTTCCCGAAAAACAAGCACAAAACTTTGAACAAGCAATTGCTACTGAACTCCATGCCATCGCCGCTGCTCCCATGCTTCATGAGGGCATTGCTAAAGCCTATTACGATTCGATCCAAGC
>JBIIGH010000239.1:0-3638 GCA_044236565.1 Algoriphagus sp.
AAAATTAACCCTATTTTAGCAAATATAGGAAGGATTTGACGGACTGATGAGCAGAAATATAGTAATTACTGGAGCTGCGGGTGCCTTGGGTGCTGCTGTAGTGGAAAAATTTAAACGAGAGGGATACTATGTCATCGCCTTGGTGCGGCCTGAGGCAAATGAGCAGGCCAAAGAGGCGGATGTTACGTACGATGTGGATGTGACCGACGAGCAAGCGGTGTCAGATTTTGTCAAAGAATACGAAGTGCAGTTTGGTGACTTGGAAGCGATTGCCATGCTCGTAGGGGGATATACTCCAGGTAATCTTGAGTCCACTTCGCAGCAAGACTTGACCCGCATGATGCAGCTCAATTTTTTCAGCGCATTTACAGTGGCTTCCTCCTTTTTGCCCTTACTGAAAAAGCAACAGCGCGGCGCCTTGTTATTTGTAGGAGCTCGCACTGCCTTGGATCCACAAGAAGGAAAGTCAGCAGTAGCCTATGCTTTGAGCAAACGAATGGTATCTGCGCTCGCTGAGATTGTAGTAGAAGAGGTGAAGGGAACAGACATCAAAACACACGTATTTGTGCCAAGCATTCTCGATAGTCCTGCAAATAGGACCGCAATGCCCACGGCAGATTTTTCAAAATGGGTAAGTCCTTCCGATATTGCCGAAGCAATGCACTATGCCTTGAATACCCCCGCCTTAACGAACATGAACTTTACCCTATATGGAGGAATTTAACTTGAAATCGAAAAATTGGATTTTAGCAGCAGCATTGGTCTGTTTGCTTGGGTTTCCTGCCTTTTCTCAAACTCCTGAACAAGAAGTGGAAGCGGTGATCCGCTCGCTTTTTGATGGCATGAGACAGAAAGATGCCACAAAGGTAGCCGATGCGTTCTCTACCGAAGGGCTGATGCAAACCGTCCTCCAAAAGCCAGAAGGCACCACGGTGGGTAGCAATGCGGTCGCTGACTTTGTCAAACGAATTGCCAGTACTCCTGAGGGAACCACCCTAGACGAACGCATTCTCTCCTACCACATTCGGGTAGACGGGCACCTAGCATCGGCTTGGACACCCTACAAATTTTATGTAAATGATACCTTTTCCCACTGTGGAGTAAATTCCTTTCAGTTGGTGAAAATGGCCTCGGGATGGAAAATCGTGTACATCATCGACACCCGAAGAAAAGAACCTTGTGAAGCGTAATTAAAATGAATGAATTTAAAGCTGCGGTCTACCAGACTGCTATCACACAGCTAAAGCAAAAAGAAGCGCTTCTCGCGGAGGAGCGTAAAAATATCATTGAGAGCATCCTAGAAGAAGAGAAGAATAGTGCCGGGGACAAATACGAAACTAGCCGAGAGACGATGACTCAGGACCTCAATTCCTTGGAAAAACAAATCAAACAAGGGAAAATGGATTTGGAGGAGTTGTATCGTCTTCAAGCAATTAAAGATACGCCTCCAACTGTTCAGGAAGGTGCTTTGGTGCAGCTGGGTACGGATTGGTTTTTACTCGCAGTAAGTATAGGACAGGTGAAGGTGGGAGACAAGCAGGTGTTTTTGCTCAGTAAAAATTCTCCACTTGGGGACCTGTTGGTGGGTAAGAAAAAGAATGAAGCCATTCAGTTTAGAGGCAAGCCACAAACCATCACCGAAATTCATTAAGTAGGCGGATTCGATGACTCCAGTGGTTCTGGGTGGACGAACTTAATTTTTAAATATTCAATTTTACAAGCATATTGATAAGTTATTCGCAATAAAAGAAGACTTTCGTTTCATTTTTATTGATAATTCTATTTTTTTCTAGTAAAATTGAGAGTCAATTGCTTCAGAAATGATTTTTCCAATTTCCAACCTAGGCTTTAGTTTACCTTCACAGATCGGAGCAGGTATTGCCCCGAAGGGTTGGAATGGGCAATTTTGGCACGAGTCAATGCCCATGCAGGGGTAGATTTTTAGTTCTTCTTGGCTCCCTGATCCTACCCACTCTTTTCCTATCCATTTCGTTATGAAAGTCATCAAATTTGGAGGTTCCTCCGTAGAAAACCCCAACAACATCCAGCAGGTTTTTCAGATCATTCAAGACCAACTCCAGGAGTCGGAATTGGTGGTGGTCTTCTCTGCCTTTGGAGGTGTGACTGAGCAACTTTTTGCGCTAGCGAATCTGGCAAAATCAGGTGATCTAGGCTATAAGAAGGCATTACTTGCCCTGGAGGAAAGGCACTTGGATATGGCCAATGCCCTGTTAGGTAATGAAAAAAGAGAGAAAGTAGATGCATTCATTCGGCAGCGAATTCAGGAATTAGAGGATCTGTATCATGGCATTTTCTTGATCAAGGAACAGTCTCCGCGGACGCTGGATTATGTGGCTAGCTTTGGGGAACGATTGAGCACCTTTATTTTGTCCAAGGCCTTGGCATCTCGCGGCATCCCTACCCATTTTTTGGATGCTCGAGAAATCATCCGTACGGACGATCGCTTTGGACATGCTCGCGTAGATGAGGCGGAGACCTCAGCTCTTATCCAAGCCTATTTTGCGAAGCAGCCAGGAGTAAAGGTTGTTACAGGATTTATTGCGGCTACAGCAAAAGGTGAAACCACTACTTTAGGTCGGTCCGGTTCAGATTATACCGCTGCGCTATTGGCAGCAGCCTTGCAAGCGGAATCTTTGGAAATTTGGACCGATGTGTCGGGGGTGCTTACCTGTGATCCCAAAATGGTGTATGCTGCCTTTACCATCCCCCAACTAAGCTATGCTGAGGCGATGGAACTTTCCCACTTCGGAGCGAAGGTCATTTTCCCTGCGACCATGCAGCCGGCGATGAAGAAGAACATTCCGATCCATATCAAGAACACCTTTGAACCGCAGCATCCTGGAACCCTTATTCAGGGAACAGTGCGTCAAGGAGGCTGGATCAAAGGAATTAGTTCACGCTCCAACCTGTCCTTGCTCACGTTACAAAGTTCAGAATGGATGGTAGCAGGGGGCAACTTGGGGAGAATATTCAAGGTTTTATCTGAGGCCAAGCTCTCAAGTTTACTGATTTCCCAAGCCTCCTCACAACATAGCATTTGCTTGGCCATGCCAGCTCAAGAAGCGGTATTGGCAAAAGAAGTGATTGAGCAGGAGTTTTTGCATGAAATCAAATCTGGAGAAATGGATTCAGTTGCACTTCTCCCTGGCTTGGCTTTGGTAGCAGCTGTAGGTGAAAATATGAAGCACGATCCAGGTACTGCTGGAAGGATGTTTCGAGCCTTGGGCCAAAACAACATCAATGTAGCAGCTATTGCTCAGGGTAGCTCCGAACTGAATATCTCAGCGATTATTCCCCAAGCAGATTTGCAAAAGGCACTCAATGCCCTTCATGAGGCTTTTTTCCTTTCCGAACACAAGGTAGTGCACCTGTTTTTGGTCGGGACAGGGCTCATCGGGAAGGCACTCCTTCGCATGATCACGCATCAAAAGGAAAAGCTCCTACGCGACAACCAGTTGGACATTCAAATTCATGGAATCGCCAACAGTCGCTACATGGCTTTTGATGAAGATGGGTTTGACCTTAAACATCTTCCTGCACTTTCTTCGGAGCATGAAAAAATGGATTTGGGCGCATTTATGACACGAATTGAGGAAATGAACTTTTCCAATTCGGTG
>JBIIGH010000038.1:0-13447 GCA_044236565.1 Algoriphagus sp.
ATCGCCAAGTAGGCGGCATTGCTTTTGGGGGAACTGGCCAAGTAGGTCACGCACTGGGAGAGGATAATCCGTGCTTCCGGGTAACCGATAATTTTTACCGCTTCAAAGCAGTTGGTCGCCAAAAGCAAGGCGTTTGGGTTGGCATTTCCGATGTCTTCGGAAGCCAAAATCACAAGCCTACGGGCAATGAATTTGACGTCCTCCCCGCCTTCAATCATTCGGGCTAGCCAATACACCGCTGCATTGGGATCGGAACCGCGGATGGATTTGATAAAGGCGGAAATGATGTCGTAGTGCTGCTCTCCAGATTTGTCATACAAGGCCACCTGCTGTTGTGCAATCTGCATGACCTTCTCATCGGTAAGCACACAGGGGTTTTCTTGGATCCCATCGATGACGATTTCGAGGAGGTTGAGCAGCTTTCGCCCATCGCCACCCGAAATGCGCAGCAGGGCATCGGTTTCTCGTAGCTCCACTTGGATTTTTCGTAGGTCTGCATCTTTTTCCAAGGCCTGCTGCACCATGGCAAGCATCTCGGCTTTGCCTAGGGGATTTAAGGTGAATACTTGGCAGCGGGAAAGGAGTGCGGAATTGACCTCAAAAGAGGGGTTTTCGGTGGTGGCGCCGATGAGTCGGATGATGCCCTTTTCCACCGCACCCAAAAGTGCATCCTGCTGGGATTTGTTGAAGCGGTGAATCTCGTCGATAAAGAGGACTACACCCGTTTGGAATTTGGCTTTGTCGATGATCTCTCGGATGTCTTTGACCCCAGCATTGATCGCTGACAAGGGATAGAAGGGAGCCTTGATCTCGTTGGCAATGATATTTGCGATGGTCGTCTTGCCTACCCCTGGAGGGCCCCAAAGGATTAGGGAGGGCACATTCCCCGACTTGATGGCTTTGTGCAGAAACGAGGAGGGGGAAGACAGGTGCTCCTGACCGATCAAATCTTCCAGTCGGGAGGGACGCATTCGTTCGGCTAGGGGAGTGGGGTTCATTTTTAGAGGCGAGATTTGTAAGTATCAAGTATCAAGTATATAGTATCAAGATGCTTAGGAGCAGCATTCAACTCCTAATGCGATTTTTTACTTCTTCATTCTTCAATCGGCGTTCAGCATTCGATATTAAATCAATAGCAAGTAGCAAGCTGGGAAAGAAATTCTAATCCACACTTCGTACTTGGTACATTATACTTTTTCCCACTTCTTCATTCTTCATTCGGCGTTCGGCATTCGACATTGCCTAAGACCCCGTATTTCGTACTTCGTATTTCTTCTACTTAGTACTGGCCTGCCTGCCGCAGGCAGGTACCTGGTACTTCATTTAAAGGCCTAATTTGATTCTATTTGATAAATGGAGTCAAACTCCGCTTGCTTTGATTTTTCTGCTTCCTCCAAGTCGAAATCATCCTGAATCCCCAACCAAAACTTTGCAGAGTTCCCGAAGAATTTTGAAAAGCGTAGCGCCGTATCTGCGGTGATTCTGCGTTTTCCCTGGATAATTTCTGATATTCTGGTTTGAGAAAGATGCGTTGCTTTTGCAAGTCGGTACGCAGAAATCCCAAAGGGCTTGATAAATTCCTCGTTTAAAATTTCGCCTGGGTGTATGTTTTTTATTGTATCCATGGTAGTGTTCAATGATAGTCAACAATTTGGACTTCGAACGCCTGGTTTTCTTCCCAAATGAAAATTAGACGCCATTTTTGGTTGATGCGAATACTGAATTTGCCTGCCAAGTTGCCAGATAGTTTTTCCAAATGATTTGATGGAGGGATTTTTAAATCAGATAGATTTTGGGAGTTGGCCAACATTCTAAGTTTTCTTCTGGCGACATCTTGAATTTCGCTAGGCAACTTTGAGGATCTCATCCCAAGCCAAATTTTTTCTGTTTCCTTATCGCCAAATGAACGTATCATTACTCTCGTTTGTCAATACTAACGTGAAAAGTTAGTAATTAATTTCAGTATTTATTAAAAAACATTCAGCACGCTTTACTTATCAGTATCCAAAAAATATGGTTTGAAATTCTTTTTAGCGTGCTGTGGTTTGAGTCATTTGCATTAAAGCGGATTATCATGAACTAAAAAAAATACTGCTGGATTTTATAAATATCCTCAATGGCTTGTTTTGACCAAGTTATTTTGACCATTCGCGCACTATTTTTTTCGCCTCATCAGTGGTGTAGGTTTCGCCGCTTTTTGCTTGCTTGATTCCAGTTTCAACCTTATTCAATAAGATTAATCGGTTCATCAATTCTTCGATTGAGAATTCCGCAGGGAGTGATTTGATGACTTCTATTGCCTTGTCTTTGGTAATCATGGAGTTAACTTTTAGTCAATCTAACGAGAAAAATTCAATCTAGGCTAATTCAATTCCTAGAAATTCGCTTTCCAAACTCCTCCAGGTGCTCGTCACCAAAGTCCAGGTGGGTGACGAAGCGAACGAGGTCCTTGCCAAATTTCACGCCTTTGATGCCTTGTGCGGCAAGCTGCTGTAGGTATGCTTCCGGACTGATTCCTTCCAAGCGTGCAATCACAATGTTGGTGGCCACAGGAAGTACTTCCGCCACATGGGGAGCCTGTACCAGGAACTGACCCAGTACACGAGCCCGATGGTGATCTTCTTTCAAGCGCTCCACTTGGTGGTCGAGGGCATAGATGCCCGCTGCAGCTAGAAATCCCGCTTGGCGCATGCCTCCTCCAAATACTTTCCGCACCTTTTTTGCGCGCTTGATATCTGCCTTGGTACCCAGCAGGATCGAACCAATCGGGCAACCCAAGCCTTTGCTCAGGCAGATGGAGATGGTGTCAAACTGTGCTCCCCAATCGGCTGGGCTTTCTCCAGTCTCCACCAAGGCATTGAACAGTCGGGCACCGTCGAGGTGGAGTTTGATTCCTTTTTCCTTGCAGAGCGCATGAATGGGTTTGATCTCGTCAAGGGTATAGATGCTTCCGCCACCTTTGTTCATCGTATTCTCTAAGGATACCAAGGTGGTTTCGGGGGCGTGCACATCGTCTGGGTTGATGGATTCGGCCACCTGCGAAGCGGTGATTTTCCCCAAGTCACCCGTCAACAGCTTGACCGAAGCCATGGAATTGGCCATGATCCCCCCGCCCTCGTACAGGTAAATGTGCGAATACTGATGGCAAATCACCTCCTTTTGAGGGCCGGTATGCAAGCGAATTGCGATTTGATTGGTCATCGTGCCCGAGGGGCAAAATAAGGCCGACTCCATGCCAAACAGTGCTGCAATCTTCGTTTCCAGGGCATTGACGGTGGGGTCTTCTCCAAACACATCGTCGCCGACTGGGGCGGCAAACATGGCTTCTTTCATCGCTGCCGTGGGCTGGGTCAGCGTATCGCTTCTAAGGTCAATCGTTAACATCACTCGATTTATCGTCTTTTTTGAAGAATAGGTCTAAGCTACTTTTTCTGTTTTGGAAAAGGCCTTCCATGTCTGAAAGTTCCAGGTTGAGGGCTTTGGTAGAGATTTGGATTTCGACCAAGGAGATGCCCAAGGAAATCAATAGGGTGCCCATGCTTACCATGAATACCCAGTTGGCAATGACCGTGAAGCCTTGAAAAAGCAAAAACATGCAGACCACACAGCCCAAAAAGCTAAAGACACCGAAGAGTTGCATGTTCTTAATCAATGTTAATCGTCTGCGGAGGTTGTGAATTTGTTCAACAATAATCTCCTGATCTGGGGCTTTCAAGTAATTTTTATGCAATCCACGAATGAGCGTGGCGATGGCCAAAAACCGGTTGGTATAGGCCAGCATCAACAAGGTGATGGCTGAAAAAAGTAGAGCAGGAGTGGAGAGTTGGAGTTCCATCGAAATAGCAGCAGGTCTAGGCTGTAAGTTGAGAAAAAGAAATGAAAAAGCCCGCTCCAAATGCCTTGGAATTAACTGAGGCAGTTTTGGAGCGGGCTAAAGAAATAGGGGTTCTTACAAGTGGATCACCTCGTCGTAGGCTGCAGCGGCAGCTTCCATGATCGCTTCGGACATGGTTGGGTGTGGATGCACGGTTTTGATGATTTCGTGACCGGTAGTTTCCAGCTTGCGGATTGCTACGATCTCAGCAATCATCTCGGTCACATTGGCGCCGATTAGGTGAGCACCAAGGAGTTCGCCGTATTTTTTATCGAACACGAGCTTTACAAATCCATCCTTTGCACCTGCTGCGGAGGCTTTGCCCGATGCAGAGAAAGGAAACTTGCCAATACGCACCTCGTGGCCAGCTGCTTTTGCCTTGGCTTCGGTCATACCTACAGAGGCGATCTCTGGAGAGCAGTAAGTACATCCTGGGATGTTGCCATAGTCCAGTGCTTCTGGGTGATGGCCTGCGATTTTTTCTACGCAAATGATCCCTTCAGCAGAAGCAACGTGCGCCAATGCTGGTCCAGGAACCACATCCCCGATGGCATAGTAGCCAGGCATGTTGGTTTGGTAGTAGTCATTTACTTGGATTTTACCCTTGTCTACCAAGATACCTACCTCTTCCAAACCGATGTTCTCCAAGTTGGAAACTACTCCAGCAGCAGAAAGAACTACCTCACATTCCAGAACTTCCTCGCCCTTGGCTGTTTTAACAGTGACCTTACATCCTGCTCCTTTGGTATCTACCTTCGTCACCTCAGAGGAGGTCATGATGGTGATGCCTGATTTTTTATAGGTTTTTTCAAGTGCTTTGGATACCTCTTCGTCCTCTACAGGCACGATTCGGTCCATAAATTCCACGATCGTCACCTTGGTGCCGATGGAGTTGTAGAAATAGGCAAATTCCACTCCGATTGCACCCGAACCTACAACCACCATGCTTTTAGGTTGCTTCTCTAGGGTCATTGCCTTTCGGTAGCCGATCACTTTCTCGTTGTCGATTTTCAAGGTAGGCAACTCTCTTGCTCGAGCACCTGTGGCGATGATGATGTGGTCGGCAGCATAAACTGTCTTTTTGCCTTCTTTATCGGCGACTTCAACCTTTTTGCCAGGCTGGATTTTTCCCCATCCGGAAAGGATCTCAATTTTATTTTTCTTCATTAAAAACTGCACGCCTTTACTCATGCCGTCTGCTACGCCTCGGCTGCGCTTAACCATGCCGGTAAAGTCTGCTTCTGCACCGCTTACCTGGATTCCATAGTCGCTTGCATGGCTGATGTACTCAAATACCTGTGCGCTTTTCAACAAGGCTTTGGTGGGGATACAGCCCCAATTGAGGCAGATGCCACCCAATTCTTCCGCTTCTACAATGGCAGTTTTCAGTCCCAATTGGGAAGCACGAATGGCCGCCACGTATCCTCCAGGTCCGCTACCCAGCACAATCAAGTCAAATTTTGTCGAAGACATAGTTTAATGGATTTGATATCAAAATAACTTCGCAAAAATAGGTCTTTTGCCTTCAGAAAAAAATCTGTTTTGGACCTAGATTTCTCTGGGGAAAAGTTTCATGCTGAATGCCTTAGTGAGCGGGTAGTTAATTTTGAGTTCCTATTTTTTTACTCCTTTTTCTAGGGAAAATTGAAAAAATAAGATTCAAAATCGCTGTTTTTTGCCTCCAGTCTTGGAACTGAAAAAATCCAAGGTCTAAATCCCAAGAGAAATTTCTATTTTTGGCGAAATCAAAAATGAGGGAATTCATGGGATTACTTACAGGAAAAATCGCCTTAGTCACTGGGGCTTCCAAAGGAATTGGCAGAGCCATTGCTATCAAATTTGCACAGGAAGGGGCACAGATTGCCTTTACATATCTTTCTAGTGTTGAAAAAGGACTTGCGCTAGAGGCTGAACTGGCCGCCTACGGGGTTCGTGCCAAAGGGTATCGCTCCGATGCTTCGGACTTCAAGGCAGCGGAGGAATTGGTGAATGCAGTGGTCGCTGACTTTGGAACCTTGGATATCCTAGTTAATAATGCGGGTATTACCCGAGACAACTTGTTGATGCGAATGACCGAGGAGTCTTGGGACGAGATCATGAACATCAATTTGAAGTCTTGTTTCAATACTGTAAAAGCAGCCACACGCGTGATGATGAAGGCCAAGTCTGGATCCATCATCAACATGACTTCCGTGGTGGGCGTGAAGGGAAATGCCGGGCAGGCCAACTATGCCGCTTCGAAGGCAGGAATCATCGGCTTCACCAAGTCAGTGGCTTTGGAATTAGGTTCTCGCAACATCCGGTGCAATGCGGTGGCGCCAGGATTTATTGAAACAGAGATGACGGAGGTACTGGATGAGAAAACAGTTCAGGGCTGGAGAGATGCCATCCCGATGAAGCGTGGCGGGCAGCCTCAAGAAATTGCCGATGCCTGTGTGTTTCTCGGTTCCGACATGAGCAGCTACATCTCAGGACAAGTGCTCCATGTCAATGGAGCGATGTATACCTAACTTTTTAAAACCACAAAGGAATAAAAACCACATAGACACATAGAAAAGGGTAGAGTTCACTTTTAAGCTATGGTTCTGTGAGGTCATTCATTTTTACAAAAAAAAACCACATAGGCACATAGAAAATGGGTAGATTCCTACTATGTGTCTATGTGGTTATTCATTCTCACAAAAAACCTCATAGTTTCATAAGGTAAGGCTTTAGGTTATCGGACATGTTTTTTGGTAGTTATAAACTCTATAAAAAAAAAACACATAGGCACATAGAGAGGTGTTTTTTCCTTCTATGTGTCTATGTGGTTAATTTTTTACCCAAAAGACAACTAGAGCTACTCTATGTGCCTATTGTGGTTAATTTTTTACCAAAAAGACAACTGTTTACCGGTCTTTTTCCAAGAAAGGGTAGCGGTAATCGGTAGGGGAAACGAATGTTTCTTTGATGGTACGTGGAGATACCCAACGGAGCAAGTTGATCATGGAACCGGCTTTGTCGTTGGTGCCAGAGGCTCTGGCGCCACCGAATGGCTGCTGTCCTACCACTGCGCCTGTTGGCTTATCGTTGATGTAGAAGTTGCCGGCTGCATGCTTCAATTTTTGAGTGGCCAATTCAATGGCATAGCGATCTTGAGAGAAGATGGCTCCCGTAAGCGCATAAGGAGAGGTTTGGTCGACTAGCTCTAGCACAGTCTCAAAATGCTCCTCATGGTACACATAGATGGTCAAAACTGGACCAAAAATCTCCTCACACATGGTCTTGTACATTGGATCCTGCGTAAGGATGACGGTTGGCTCAATGAAGTAACCCTTGGACTTGTCGTACTTTCCACCAGCGATGATCTCTACGCCTGGAGCAGCCTTGGCTTGGTCAATGTAATTCGCGATTTTATCAAATGATTTTTCATCGATCACCGCATTGATAAAGTTGCTGAAGTCCTCAGTGCCTCCCATAGTCATCGATGCTAGGTCTTCGATCATGTATTTTTTGATCTCCTCCCAAAGGTTGGAAGGAAGGTAGGCTCTGGATGCAGCAGAGCATTTCTGTCCTTGGTATTCAAAAGCACCACGCACAAGTCCGACAGCTACTGCCTTGGGATTTGCTGATTTGTGTGCCAGAACAAAGTCTTTTCCTCCTGTTTCTCCTACGATTCTAGGGTAGGATTTGTAGCGGGTGATGTTTTCACCAATAGTTTTCCAAACATGCTGGAATACGCCGGTAGAACCAGTAAAGTGAATTCCTGCAAAATCAGGGTGCTTGAAAATCACGTCTCCAGCGGTAGGTCCGTCGACATAAACCAAGTTGATCACGCCATCTGGCACGCCCGCCTCCTTAAATACTTCCATGAGTACCTGGGCAGAATAGATCTGGGTGTAGGCCACCTTCCAAACGATGGTATTTCCCATCAGCGCGGCTGAAGTAGGCAAGTTGCCTGCAATGGCTGTAAAGTTGAACGGAGTCAAGGCAAACACGAAGCCCTCGAGGGGACGCTGCTCCAATCTATTCCAAACTCCTGCACCAGAAACTGGAGGCTGCTGGGCATAGATTTCGCACATGTATTTGACATTGAAGCGGAGGAAGTCAATAAATTCACATGCTGCATCAATCTCTGCCTGAAAGGCATTTTTGGACTGGCCAAGCATGGTCGCTGCATTGATTCGTGCACGGTAGGGACCGGCTAGTAAGTCGGCTGCTTTGAGGAAAATAGCTGCACGCTGCTCCCAAGCCATATTTTCCCAGGCTTCCTTTGCTCCTAATGCGGCTTGGATGGCCTGCTCTACATGGGAACGGTCCCCTTCGTGAAACTGTCCCAAGATATGTTGGTGATCGTGTGGAGGAGAAAGTGTTCTAGTCTTGCCTGTTCGTACTTCCTCGCTACCGATATACATGGGGATATCGATTTGTTGGGAACGGAGGGTGGCCAGCATGGCTTGAAGTTCTTTTCGCTCAGGGCTTCCTGGAGCGTAGGCCTTAACGGGCTCATTGACTGGAGTAGGTACGTTGAAAAATCCCTTTAACATGGTGATTGCGTTTGTGTGAATGAAGGAAACAAAGATAGGATATCCCTAGGAATGTGGAACTGCTTTTCCTCACAAAAGGAGCTCTAGTTCTTGCAGGTGTCGGATTTCGTAGGTGGGCTTGAGGTCTATGGTTTTTCCCTCGGGGTTGAAATACACCTGATCAATGGCCGCTCGCTGTGCCCCAAGAATGTCTGAGTTGGGGTTGTCGCCAATCATCAAGCAGCTGCTCGCATCGGTTTGAAGCTGCTCCAAGGCATGGTAAAATATCCGAGGGTCGGGTTTTTTGTGACCTGTAGTCTCTGAGGTGACCACCAACTCAAAATAGTCGGTGATGCCGGAGGATCTCATTTTTTTCGCCTGCGACTCATTGAATCCATTGGTGATGATGTGAAGTCGGTAAGACTTTTGGAGGTATTCTAAGATTTCTTTGGAATGGGGAAAAAGGTGGGGCTTGGAAGAAGTTCGGTGCATAAAATCTTCTTCAAAGGGGGCGGGGATTGCAGCTGCATTTCCACCAGAATGGGTAAATATCCGGGGGAAGCGTTCGCGGCGCAGTCCCTGCTTGTCAATTTTGCCGAGGTTGTAGTCATCCCACAATTGGTAGTTGACCGTATGAAAGGAAGAGAAAAACTGCTCGAAGGTCGGAATGCCCAAGTCTTGCAGGGCATAAATTTGAAAGAGTTCCGAGAGGGATTCGCGTACGTTTCGATCGTAGTCCCATAGGGTATGGTCTAGATCAAAGAAAAGGTGCTGGTAGGTTTTCAAGTTGACTTAGCGTCTGTACTGGTTGTTTTGAATTTTGTTGGCAGCCAGTTCTCGGTTGGATTTTAGGATTTCGTAGGTTTCTTGATCCTTGGTTAGGTTCGCATCTTTTTGAATCAGTTTGAATATCTGTTGTAAGATTTCAAGGTATTCTTCCAAGATGTAGTAAAACATCCATTGATCCGTCCGGCGGCTACCTAGGAGACCAGCATTCTTTAGGTATATCAAGTGACGGCTCGTTTTTGTTTGCGTAAAGTCCAAAATAAGTTCAAGGTCGGAAATGCTCAGTTCCTTGTTTTGCATCAACAAATGCAGGATGCGGACCCGCGGCTCTTCCGAAAGTGCTTTAAAAATTCGCAAACCATAGCTTAAACTGATATTTTTGAGTCTCATTAGTAAGTTTTAACTTCGGGAACGAGGTGAAACGAAAATAATCGCTGAAATTGGGTTCAAATCTTCAAGAAGTCCAAGGACAGTACATCTTTGAACCCAATATTCGTGAAAATAACCTATTTATACGCGCTAATTCTGTTGTCGGGATTTTTTTTCTGCGCGCAAGACCTGATTGCCCAAGATAAGCAAGAAAAAAAAGTCATTCAACTTTCTGGGATTGTCCTCAATGCGGATAGTACCGATGCCGTTCCTGGAGTAAATATTTATGTGCCCAAAAAGGGTAGAGGAACCGTTTCTGGACGATTTGGCTATTTTTCCATGCCTGTTCTCGAAGGGGATACCATTGTGTTTACGTTTATCGGTTTGAAAAAGCAATCCTTCACGGTTCCAGAAAAAATGGAAAACGATCGGATTTCCTTGATTTTGACCATGGAAGTTGACGAAATCGCGCTTGCTGAAATTGAGGTTTTGCCTTATCCTACCGAAGATGAGTTTAAACAAGCGGTGCTGACCATGTCTGTGGTAGATCCGATGTCAATCAGCCGAACAAATATGCGTCCTGAGATGCTGCTCCGTTGGGCGGAGTCGATGCCGGCTTCTAGCAACGAGAACTTTAGAGCATTCCAGGAGTCCCAAATGCTCCAAAATCAAGATATTTACGGACCTAGACCCTTGCGTATCTTGGATCCATTTGCTTGGTCACAATTCATCCGCTCCATCAAACGAGGCGACTTTAAAAGCAAATAAGACAGATTTTTCCTCAGGTTTTGGTGATTTTTAATAAATCCTTGACAAACATTTGGTCGGATTTATTTAAAAGGATATCTTTGTGCCTCATTTCAGAAAAGCAATACTTAAAACTAGCGATAGCATGAAAAGCGATATTCATCCAAACTACAGAGACGTTGTATTTTACGATACCTCTTCTGAGTTCAAGTTTTTGACCAAATCCACCATTGAAACCAGCGAAACGATCGTTTGGACAGATGGCAACTCTTATCCAGTGTACAAGATTGAAGTGAGCTCTGAGTCTCACCCATTCTACACCGGTAAGAAAATGTTGTTGGATACTGCAGGTCGTGTGGAGAAATTCAACAAGCGTTACGCAAAAAAGTAATTTGGACTTTCGTCCTTCGAAAAAGTCTCCCGGAGTACAGATTCCGGGAGACTTTTTTATTTTTGTTCTATGAAGCACCTCCTGTTGTTTGACGATCCTGCCATACGCGGGTCTCTCCTTCCCTTCACCTTTACTCGGCCTGTGGCTGACCTTCGTGTAGGGATCCTAAAAGTTTCCGAGAAATGGGAAAAATACGCAGGAGCACAGGTGTCCTTCTGGACGCAAGATTACCTTCAACATCTTTTTCCACGGACCGCGCAGCGGGGCATCGCGATTAATGGTTCCTGGCTGCCCGATTCGAACTCTTGGCAACAAATTGCTGACTTGAAGGAAGATGAGGCCTTATTTTTTGGCAAAACCTTGTTGGCCACAGCTTGTGGACCGCTAGAAAAAAGCTTGGCTTTTGCCGCTGAAAAGAAAATCATTCAACTGGAACAGGATCCTGTTCTCCTCCAAAAAACCTGGCATATTTTCCAATTCAACGCAGCTGAAATTCGTAAAGATTTTACGCTTATCACTGCTGGAAGAACTTCCCAGCCCATGCTAGATCCCCACAGCCGTTGCTATGGGGAGCATCAGATTTTCATTGAAGAAGGAGTACAAATCCGTGCAGCAGTGCTCAATGCAGAAGCTGGACCAATTTACTTGGGAAAGAACTCCGAGGTACAAGAAGGAGCTTTGATCCGAGGCCCCTTTGCACTATGCGAAGGCTCCACGGTAAATATGGGCGCAAAACTACGAGGAGACACAACCATCGGGCCTTTTTCGAAGGTGGGTGGAGAGGTGTCCAATTCGGTGATTATGGGCTATTCCAACAAAGGGCACGATGGATTTTTGGGCAATTCGGTGATTGGAGAATGGTGTAACCTCGGTGCAGACACGAATACCTCCAACCTCAAAAACAACTATGCAGTTGTCAAACTTTGGGATTACACCAAGGGAGGATTTACCAACACTGGACTTCAGTTTTGTGGCTTGATGATGGGAGACCACAGCAAGTGTGGCATCAATACCATGTTCAATACAGGGACTGTCATCGGCGTGGGAGCAAATGTCTTTGGAGATGGCTATCCTCGAAATTTTATCCCTTCTTTTGCCTGGGGTGGAGCAGCAGGCTTTTCCACGTTTACGCCTCCCAAGTTTCACGAAACTGCAGCGGCTGTGTATGCCCGAAGAGGAAAAGAATGGGGGCCCGCTGAAAAAGAAATTCTCGATAAGGTTTTTGATTTGACCAAAAGCTACAGAATTTGGGATAAAACTTCCTGACCCACCGCACTATGCAGTTTGCAGCGATCCCCGGACTTCCGGAAACCAAAGAAAAGCTTCTTAACGCGGTTAAGCTGAATCACCTTGCCCATGCGCTTTTGTTCCATGGGCCGGAGGGATCTGCCAATTTGACCCTGGCACTTGCGCTGGCAAGCTACCTGTATTGCGAACAAAAATCGGAAACCGATTCCTGTGGTACCTGCGGCTCTTGCCAGCGGATGAATAAATTGATTCTTCCTGACTTAAATTTTGCTTTTCCTGTTGTGGCCTCTTCCAAGGAAGAGGATGGAGATGAGGATGGCAAGGATGAGAAATCCGACTTGTTGGGCAACTGGCGGAAGTTTGTTTTGGGTCAGCCCTATGGCAATGTTCACGACTTCATCTACTTCAATGGCTTTGAAAAAAAGCAGTTAAATATCACCAAAGCAGCGGCTCGGAAGATGATCCAGACGCTGTCCTTGATGTCCTTTGAGGGTGGCTATAAAATCATGCTCATCTGGGCACCTGAATATTTGCACCCTTCGGCAGCAAATGCCTTGCTCAAGATTATCGAAGAACCCCCTGCCAAAACACTTTTCTTGCTAGTAACCTCCCAAGCAGACCAACTGCTTACCACCATTTTGTCACGAACGCAAAAAATACTCGTTCGAGCATTCACCGATGAGGAAGTAAGCAGCCACTTGGTAGATTCGGAACTCTGTGACTCCAAAGCAGCAGCACAAATTGCCATGTTGGCGGACGGTAACCTTCGGGCAGCCTATCGCTTGATTGATCAAGTAGAGGACCAGACTGTTCGTCAGCTCCGGGACTGGTTTCGCCTTTGCGCCACCAAAAATCTAAAAGAGCTTTTCCTTCTTTCGGAGGATTTTCACAAAGCCGATAAAGAATCCCAAAAGTCGCTGATGCTTGCAGGATTGAATGTGACTCGAGAGATTTTGTTGAAAAACCTCGACTTGGACCACCTCTTGCGAACTACCGACGAGGATCGAACCTTCATCAACAACATCAGTAAAAAGATGTTGACGGAAGAGCATGCAGAGAAACTCTACCAGACCTTTAATGCTGCCCACTACCATTTGGAACGAAATGGGAATGCGAAAATGATTTTCACTGACTTGTCCATGGAGATTCTTTTGATGATGTCCAAAAACTAGAGAGATGGAAAAGAAGGTTCTTGGTCGAAAAGAAAAAATCACACTTCCAGAATTGGGCTTAAATCTCGTAGGTGCCAAAATTGATACCGGAGCCTACACGAGTAGTCTGCATGCGGAGGAAATCCGAATAGAGGAGGTTGAAGGGCGAAAGTTGCTTTATTTCAAAATCTTGATGCCTGCACATAAGAAGTTTACGGGTAAAACCCTTTTTTTTGAGTCCTACAGAGAAAAAAAAGTCAAAAACTCCTTCGGGCAAGTGGAGGTCCGCTACCTGATAGAAACCAAGCTCCAGCTGGCTGGAGAAACCTTTCGTGCCGAGTTTACGCTCACCGATCGGTCTAGCATGAAAAATTCC
>JBIIGH010000039.1:0-13417 GCA_044236565.1 Algoriphagus sp.
GAACAGATTTGTGCAATCTGTTCTGGGGTTTCTGCTGAGCAGGGGCCTCCGATGATCATTGGGTTGCTGAGACCAAGTCCCCAGTCTTTAATTTGCTTGTGCGGCTTCATAGTACTACGGTTAAATAAAAAAAGCCCGACTCTTTCGAATCGGGCTTTCTGTTGTTATGTGTTTTTAGTTTTTGGCTAGACAATACACAGCTCCGATTCGATTCTTCTGTCGAAAGTAAAAGTAAAAGAAGCTAAAATAGATTGCGGCTGTGATGAACATGTCGTAAATGTAATCGGCTATTTTTTAAAAGCAAAATTATTTTTTCTGCAATAAATTGTCATTTCCCTAATAAACTGGCTATAACTTTTACAATATTTCAATTCTGAAACCAGTATTTGTCTAAAACAGAATAAAATTTTTTCAAAAAGCTATAATTTGAAATAATAGTTTACATATATTTTTTTTAAGGGAAAATGAATAAGTCGTTATCCTAGATTACCCAATTTACATTCCTAGTCTTTTGATTCATCTAAAAGTTCAGTTTGCTTTCGAATGGACTCTTGATGAATGATTCGAAATAATTCTGTTACCACCTCGGGATTCAATTGGAAGGCTTTTGCCCAATTTGGGCGGCTAGAAAGAATTTCCTGCCACCTCTCCAATTGGAATGCAGCTACATTGTTTTGCTTTTTGTAGGACCCTATTTTTTCAACCAAATGCATGCGTCTACTCAGTACTTCAAGCAAGCCTCGGTCTACTTCGTCGATTTGCTGTCGAATGTCTTCCAAAATATTAGAAGACACATTGCCTTCGAATCGTTCATTTCTTGTGATCAGTTCGTCCATCAGTTTCTTCAGGTCTCCTGGAGTCAGTTGCTGTGCTGCATCGGTCCAGGCTTGATCAGGATTTACATGGGATTCGATCATCAATCCATCAAAGTTCAAGTCCAATGCATGCTGCGCAATGCCCTTTACCAAGGCCCGCTTCCCAGAAATATGGCTAGGATCATTGATGAGGACGAGTTCAGGTCGGAGGGTTCTAAATTCAATGGGCAATTCCCACATGGGGCTATTTCGGTGGAGGGTATCTCTGAAGTTTGAGAATCCACGGTGAACTGCACCCAGTCGATTCAGACCCACTTGTTCCAGCCGCTCAAAAGCGCCTAGCCAAAGTCCTAAATCTGGATTAATGGGGTTTTTGACTAAAACTGGGATGTCAACTCCTCGGAGACTTTCTGCGATTTCAGTTACTGTAAATGGATTTACCGTGGAGCGAGCTCCAATCCAAAGCACATCCATTTCTGCTCGAAGGGCTTCTTCTACATGGTAGGCTGTAGCTACTTCCACCGCTATTTTTACCTTATTTTTTTTCTTTGTCTCCTGTAGCCAAGGCAAAGCAAGGCTTCCTAGACCTTCAAATCCATTGGGGCGTGTTCGTGGTTTCCATACTCCCGCTCGGATGAGCGATATGCCATTACCGGCCAACTTGCTTACGGTAGACTCGAGCTGCTCGGGAGTTTCCACACTGCAGGGCCCTGCAATGATGAAAGGAGCAGTCGATGGGGAGTTTTCTAAGAAGGGAAAAAGTTGCTGTATACCTGGGTTCATGCTCAAAAAACCACCAAGAAGCATTCAAAGTTTCCTGAACCGAGAAAAATCCAATCTTTTTCCCTCAGCTAAATCCCAAACAAAACCCAAGTGACTCTGTTTTTCTACTATCTTTGCCCCCATAAATGCGCGCTATGCCCGTCAAACCCACTATTTCTTTTGAGAATTTGGAAGTAGCCTTTGCTTCCAAGAGTAATGCAGAACTCCGTAAGATGTATCTGATTTTTGCCACTCTCAATAATAACTTGGTTTCTAGCATTGGTATCAAGCTGGCAAATTTGGCATTTCAGCTCCATCTCCCCATCAAAGGAATACTCAAGCAAACCATGTTTGGGCATTTTTGTGGAGGAGAAACGATTGCTGAAAGTGTTTTGGCTTGCCGTAAACTCGCAAACTTTGGAGTGCATTCCATCTTAGACTTATCAGTTGAAGGAAAAGGAGATGAGGCAAGCTTTGAAGCCACTACAGAAGAAATCTATCAAACAATGGTAGAATCCGCCAAGACGGATTACATGCCCTTCGGGGTGTTTAAGGTGACGGGACTTGGTGATTATCGAATCTTGGAAAAAATCCAAGCAAATCAAGCCCTAACTCCTGCTGAGCAAGAGGCATTTGCCCGTCTAGAAGGTCGAGTAGATCGTTTGTGCAAAACTGCACATGACTTGGGACTAAAAATATTGGTAGATGCGGAAGAGAGCTGGTTTCAAAATGTAATCGACGACCTTGCCTACGCCGCCATGGCCAAGTACAACAGCAGCCGCTGTGTAGTCTACAATACCTATCAAATGTACCGCCACGATTCCTTGGCGCGTCTCAAACAAGCGCATCAAGTTGCGCAAGAGCAAGGGTACTTGTTTGGAGCGAAGCCAGTGCGCGGTGCCTACATGGAAAAAGAAAGAGCTAGAGCACAAGCAGAAGGATATGTAGATCCCATTCAGCCCAACAAGGCTGCTACGGATCGAGATTACGATGCCGCAATTCACTATTCGGTTGAAAATCACATTCACCTCGTCTGTGCGACGCACAATGAAAAGAGTAGTGTTGCACTCACCGAACTGATGGAGATTCACGGCATTGCTGCTGACTCTGAGTTGGTGTTTTTCTCGCAACTTTACGGAATGAGTGATTCCATTTCCTATAATTTAGCCAAATCGGGGTATCGGGTAGTGAAATACGTGCCGTATGGCCCTGTAGAGAAAGTGATGCCCTACCTGAGTAGACGTGCATCCGAAAACTCTTCTATCGCAGGTCAAAGCAGCCGGGAGTTTGAACTGGTACGCAAAGAAATGACCCGTAGAAGACTGAAATAACTGTAGAATAAATACAAAAAATTAGAACTGATAATCCCATGCAACTTTTAAGCGAACAGGAACTGGAACGAAGAAAAGACCGAGAGGAACTCTATTCCTTAGGCATCAACCCGTATCCTGCTGAGTCTTTTGTAATCAATGCCACTGCGGAGGATATCCACAAGAACTATGAAAATAGTAAAACGGATTACAAGGATATATCTATAGCAGGGCGATTGATGAGCCGAAGAATTATGGGTTCCGCTTCATTCGCTGAGATTCAGGATTCCACAGGTAGGCTACAGATCTATGTTCGTAGAGATGACATTTCTACCGATGCGAATCCAGAGTTTTACAATACCGTTTTCAAAAAGCTCTTAGGGATCGGTGATTTTATCGGTGTCACAGGATATATCTTCACTACCCAAACAGGGGAGATCTCCTTGCATGTGACCAACCTTACGGTCCTATCAAAAGCAGTAAAGCCGCTTCCAATCGTAAAAAGAGACGAGGATGGAACCGTTTTCGACGGATTTACCGATCCAGAACAGCGCTATAGACAGCGCTATGTGGACCTTACGGTAAATCCTGAGGTGAAGAATACATTTGTGACCCGCTCCAAGATTATCTCCAACATGCGTCGCTACTTTGACGATCATGGCTGGCTAGAAGTGGAAACCCCCATTCTACAGGCCGTACATGGTGGAGCTGCAGCTCGTCCTTTCCAGACCCATCACAACACACTGGACATGCCTCTATTCTTGAGAATTGCCAACGAACTCTACCTGAAGCGATTGATCGTGGGTGGATTTGATGGGGTGTACGAGTTTGGTAAGATGTTCCGCAATGAGGGCATGGACCGCACGCACAATCCGGAATTTACCTCTATGGAGATTTACGTAGCCTACAAAGACTACATCTGGATGATGGAGATGGTGGAGCAGTTACTCGAAAAAGTAACCCAGACCATACATGGAGTCACTCAGGTGACCGTGGGAGGCAAGCAAATAGATTTTGCTGGACCTTACCGTCGATTGACCATGTTTGACTCCATCCTTGAATATGCTGGCGTAGATGTCAGTGCACTAGATGAGGAGGGCCTCAGACAGGTTTGCGAGAACTTGGGCATTGAAGTAGATGCCTCCATGGGTAAGGGCAAATTGATCGACGAGATCTTTGGTGCCAAGGTAGAAGCCAATTTGATTCAACCGACTTACATCACGGATTATCCGATCGAGATGACGCCACTTGCCAAAAAGCACCGAAGCAAACCAGGATTGGTAGAGCGCTTTGAGCTGTTTGTGAATGGAAAAGAAATTGCCAATGCCTACTCTGAGCTTAATGATCCGATTGATCAGCGGGAGCGCTTTGAGGAGCAGCTGAAGCTCGCAGCTCGTGGAGATGATGAGGCGATGGCCATGGATGAGGATTTCCTTCGTGCCTTGGAATACGGCATGCCACCTACTTCAGGGCTAGGAATTGGAATCGACCGTTTGACCATGTTGTTGACGGATAATTCCACCATCCAAGAAGTCTTGTTTTTCCCGCAAATGCGCCCGGAGAAGAAAGCAGTGGAGTTGACAGAGGAGGAGAAAATCATTGTAGAGCTACTGAAAGCCAAGCATCCTGCTTCCTTACCAGAATTAAAGTCAGAAACTGGCTTGAGTGGTAAAAAATGGGACATCTCCATCAAAGGATTGACCCAAAAGGGCCTCGTAAAAGTAACCAAGGAGGGCGAAAGCCTGTTGGTGGATTTGGTTGAATCCTAAGGTTTTCCTTGCTACAAAAACAAAAAAGTCCAGCATTTGCTGGACTTTTTTGTTGCTACCCTTTTACTATTTATGTTTCAGTAAAAGTAACCAGACAAAATAAGCTTTGAAGTTCAATTAGGTGAGCTGTCGACCGTTGTCTGACAACAATGGACGATTTACTTTTTCTGCGCATCCGCAAACCCAAAAACTTTTTGAAGCAAGGGGCTAGATCTCAAGTTGCTATTTTTTCGCAGAACCAGTTCTTCTTTGGCGATCTCCACAAACAATCCTTGCAGCGCTTTATCCGTCACATAAGCGATTAGGTCAGTATTTACTGGCTTGACCAAGGGAATTTTATTGTATCGTGTCATGACTGATTCCCAATGCGCGGTGGCGCCAACTTTTTGTAGACTCGCTTGAATGGGAGGGGCGAATTTGACTTTCAATCCAGCCGTGGTACTTTGCTGTAGGTAGTCGGTAGCAGCACGCTCAGAACCCAAAAGAATGCTTTGCACATCCTTGAAAGTCATTTCTTTGATGGCTTGGGTGAATAGAGGGCGCGCCTCTTTTACTGCATCTTCCGCAGCACGATTGATGCTGGTGATAAGTTGATCACAGAGGTTGCCCAAACCAATTTTCCGTAAGCTACGCTCCACTTGGATGGCTTCTTCAGGAAAGGGTAGTTTGATGGCGGGATTTCCTAGAAATCCATTTTCCAGGTTGAGTCGATCCACGCTTAGGCCAGTTCCTTTTTCCAAGGCCTCTTTCAGGCCATTGGCCATTTCAATTGGGGAAGGGTTGGATGTTCCGCCCGTGGCTTGGCTTACCTTGTCAAGCACCTTTTTGAGTTGTGCGGAAGCAGTACTTGGGAAGAGAATGCTCGCAAAAAAGAGCCCAAAGCAAATCGAAAGGATGCGGAAATTCATAGCAGGTAGTGTAGGAATTAGGGATGTGGTATTCCTAACGAGAATGAGGTCCCGAAAGGTTTATTTCTTAGCTTAAAAATCAAAGAAGGTTCTTCTTCTCGATACTTTCAAATCCTGCAAAATGCTCGACTTGACACGGATATCAATGTTGTAGGAGGTAAATCTTCCGAATGGAACCCAATTTACATTCATCTGCCAGCAGTGGAGGTCTCGGGCAATGCCGATCATGGTTTGGGTAATTTCCTTCGAGTCAAAATTATAGCCCGTGTTAAAATTCACCTTCCATTTTTCGGAGATGGACAAGTCTCCGCTCACATTCATCGCTTGGGTGATGTTTGTGGTGTTGTTGAACTGCTTTGCATACGCGAGATTGTAGCCTACCGTCAAGTTCCACGGAATTTCCCAATCGATGTATTGGCTAGGGTCTGCTACGATTCGGTTGATTTCATTTTCCACAAAAGCATTCATTACACCTCCGCGTTGGATAAAATCTTGAGTCAACTCATCTCGCACCTCTCCTGGGTTTTGGCCATTCTGTGGATTGAGGGAGGCATTCAGGTTTAGGGAGGCATTACGGATCGTTCCAATGCCCTGTCCCTTCTTCCAAGCAAATTCTTGGCTACTGCTGTACCGTGTGGTACCATCTGATTCAACCGTACTGAGCGTAGCATAGGGGTCGATGGTGCTATTTACGTTGACGGATAGCTTTTGCTCAAATAAGGTCGTTCTTGCGGAGAGCTGGATAGGGGAGAGCTGAAAGGAATCTGCAGCAAAATTGTAGGCAGTATTGATGTTGAAGGACTCCAAAAGCGGAATTTTCTTGAATTCTCCTTCAGTACTGTCTGTTTGTGTTTTGATTTTGGCTTCCACCACATTTCGAAGACCCAAACTCAAGGCTCTGGATTCTCCAAGGGGTGCATCCCCAAAGATCAATCCTTGGTGTCTGGAGTAGCGGGTAATTCTTCCAGATTTATCGGATTGAACTTCTTGGTAGTAGCCGTAGGTGGGATCTGAAAAGTCAGGATTGAAATTGAAAGCTACAGTAGGAGCCATGTGGTGGCGTATGGTTTGCAATTTGCCCGATGGCTTGAAGTTGTAAAAGCCATAAAAGTTGGTGTTCATCGCAAAGGAGGTATTGTAGTATCCTACCCGATTAAATCCATCCTCCTTCACCTGCTCTACCTTCTCCGTAGTGGAGTTGTAGCTGTAGTTGTAGCGCTGCATGTACCAGAGTTCGGTGTAGTTGGCCGACGCGGTACCGGTAAAGTACTTGAATAAGGAGAAATTGGAACTGATGGGAATGGTATTTCGGGCTCCATTGTTTCCATTTCTAAGCAGCAAACCGAGGTTGTCCATGTTGAATGGAATGGTTTGGGGTCCATCCACTTGATTGGCTTGTCCAAAGGTATTGATGCGGTTGGTGATGGAATTTTGGAGATTGAAATTCCAGGCAATATTCAAGGTTTTGAGTGGCTCAAACTTGACATTTTGAAAGGGACTCTGCCGATTCATGTTGATGCCTATGGTCGGTAGATCCAATCGTACTTCGCCGGTTTGTACACTTTGGGAGTGTCGAAGATTGGCTGACATGGAGAAGGGAGTGCCTGCGAAAGTTTTGGAGTAGGAGATATTCGAACTTAGATCTCCAGTCACATTATTGGCAAAGTTGTTTGGGTTGACTACGTTATTGAAGTAACTCGTCGAACCCGCATTGACTGAAGCGGAAAATCGGCCTGTTCCTCGCGTGATGGGGCTATGGTTCCACTGCACTCGAAAGGTATTGTAGTTGAGCGGCGTGAGTTCCGTCTCTGGGCTGACAAATTTTTGAAAGTCCATGTTAAAGCCACCGCTGTAGCGGTATTTCTTGGTATACATGGATTGGGATTTGATGCCCCATCCTCCTTTGGAATACACATCTCCCGTAACACGGAGGTGAATGTAGTCGTTGAAGGCAAAGTAATAGCCGAGATCCCTCAAGCTCAATCCTCGAACCTGCTCCCTACCGTAGGATGGAAAGATAATACCCGATGCCTTTTCCTCAGGAGTATCGGGAATCAGTCCAAAGGGCAATCCGAGTGGGGTGGGGATGCCATTGAAGTAGAGGTTGAACGGTCCAGATACGACTTGTTTTCCCGAAATGGATTTGATTTTGGAGGAAGAGATGTGCCAGTGGGGCTTGGTTAGTTTGCAGGTGGTGTAGTAGCCATGATCTAGGTACACACTCCCATCTTCAGTTTTCTTGATGGTGGTCCCACGAAGTACCCCATCTTGCTGCTCGGTGACCACATCCTTGATGATTGCCTTTTGTGTTTTGAAGTTGTAGCGCATCTCCTTGCGGATCTCGTACACTGAGTTGCCGTCTTTGAAGAAGGGATTGCCAGACACCACACCCAAACTATCTGCGATTCCGTAGGCGTAGAGTTCTGAATTTTTCCAATCGATCACAATGCGGTCGGCATCGAGTCGCATTTTTCCGTATTCAAACCAGGCTTTTTTGTAGAGGTAAACTTTGTTCTCGGTGAAGTCTGTAATGATACTATCCTCCGCGAAATATAGAATTTCAGTTTCAATATCACTTTTAGGCACATTTTTTGCCGAGTCGAGGAGAGCGAGTGTATCTTGTTTGGCTAGGGTAGTATCCCCCCTCAAAGCTGTAGCTGGGATCGGAGAGATACCCCTCCTTTCTCGCTGAGGACGAGTAGTTTGCTGTGCTGAAGCGGTTAGGTGAACGCACCAACTTGCAACCAGGACTAAAAAAAGAACTCTGAAACTCGCCACCCGTGCTTTCGCTTTTAGTATTTTTGAAATTAATTTCGTGTAAAGTTAACTCGATTGCCCTCATGGAAAGATTTAATACCAAAAAAAATCTGTTAAGGTTTCTTATTCTACTTCCTTTTTTGTTTGGAGGATTTATTCCCAATGAAACGATGATGCCTGCTTTTCGTATGAAAAAAATCGTACTTGATGCAGGACATGGAGGAAGCGACCCAGGAAATATTGGTTCTAAAGCAAGAGAAAAAGACATCAACTTAGCCGTCACCTTATTGGTAGGAAAGTACATCAAGGAGAACATGCCGGATGTAGAGGTCATTTATACCAGATCCGACGATAGTTTTCCTACGCTAAAGCAGCGACCCAACATTGCCAATGTTAACAAAGCGGATCTATTCGTTTCCATCCACTCCAATTCAGCTCCCAATAAGACGGCCTTTGGAACGGAGACATTTGTGATGGGAAATAAACACTTTGAAGCCAATTTTGATATTGTTAAAAAAGAAAACTCGGTAATTCTCCTAGAGGAAAACTACAAGGAAGAATACGAAGGTTTTGATCCAACTTCTCCGGAGTCGTACATGATGTTTAACTTGATGCAAAAGGCCTATGTAGGCAATAGCATCTCCTTGGCAGATCGCATCGAAACGCAATTTAGAGAGAAGGTGGGCCGTAAAAGCAGAGGGGTGAAGCAAGGTCCATTCTATGTTTTGTGGACACCGTCCATGCCAAGTGTCTTGGTAGAACTCGGGTTTTTATCGAATGCAGAAGAAGAGCAGTTTTTGATGACCAAAGAAGGTCAAGAGTACATGGCTTCGGCGATTTACCGATCTATTAAGGACTACAAAAGTGAAATCGAAATGAATTGATTTTTTCTTGAACCTCTAGGAAAAACCTTCTTGGATTCAGGAAGGTTTTTTTTATAAATTGAACCGAAGCCGCTAGCTGACGTATACTTTTGCTATCCTTTAAAATGAATAGTCTGATTATCCGCTTGGTTACCAGTATCGAAAGAAAATAAGGATTGAAGTTCATTTAGGTGGGCTGTGGACAGTCGTCTGTCGACGATTATCCGCAATAATGAAAACAAATCTTAAGCACTGGCATAATTGCGGATAATCCTAAAAAATAAAATTTATACCCATGCTTTCTCCTGCTCAACTTGATGCATTGATCTCCCTTTTGGACGACTCCGATTGGGAAGTAAAGCAGCACGTACGGGAGAAACTAGTTGGACTGGGTGCAGCGGTGATTCCGATCCTCGAACAAAAATGGGAGGAGAATTTCAACCCGGTATTGCAGAAGGAATTGGAGGACTTGGTGCATGACCTACAGTTTGGATTGGTCAAACAGCGGTTGCAGGAATGGAGAAATTCCGAAAATCAAGACCTGTTGGAAGGACTTTGGATTTTAAATACCTACCAGTATCCTGATTTGGAATTGGAGACCTTGCAGGCTGCAATTCATCAGCTTTACGTGGAGGCCTGGACCTTTTTTGCTTCGGATTTGCAGCCTTTGGATAAGGTGAAAATCCTGAATCATGTGTTGTTTAAGCAGCTCCAGTTTTCTGGCAACACCAAAAATTTCCATTCTCCTAGCAATAGCATGCTATCCATGGTGTTGGAATCCAAAAAAGGAAATCCCATCAGCTTGTGCAGCATCTACCTGTTGGTTGCCAAGAAATTGGGATTGCCTATTCATGGAGTCAATCTTCCCAACTTGTTTGTGCTAATCTATGCGCAAGAAGAGTCTGGCTTCTACATCAATGCCTTTAACAAAGGGTTGATTTTTTCAAAAGAAGACATCAAAAATTACTTGGAACATCTAAAGATTGATCCGCAACCTGCTTTTTTTGAGCCATGCAGCAACTTGGCGATTGTGTTGCGATTCTTGAAAAATCTGTACACTGCATTCGAAAAATTAGGGGAAACCGAAAAAATGGATGAAGTTCAAGAACTGTTGGAAATTTTAGGCCATCAGTAGATGCGGATATTGCATCCTACAGCCCTTACCTGAGGCACGGCAGGCTTTTCACCGCGTACCATTTGAGTCAACGCCATTTCTAGGTATTTTTCGGTGACGGCACTTTCCAATTGTGGGTTGTTGTCAATTGCACCCTTGTAAACCACGGCTAGGCCAGTTTTGCCAGGCATCAGAAGTACAACTTCCGGGATTTTAGTCACCTTGAAACCTTGTGTCCACTGCTGTTTGTCATCGATCAGGTAGGGCATGTTGAGGCCACTATCATCGATGTAGGCCCGAAGTCGATTTTGTTCAGATTCATTGTTCTGTGCCTGTGGATTGATCATTACAAACCCAATCTCTTGAGCTTCAAACTTAGTTTTAAGCGCTTTGATTCGGCTTTCATACAGTTTGGCAAATGGGCAGGAAGGATCGTGAAAAATTAGGAGTACTCCTTTTTCTTTAGCCAAGCCGGTTAAGGGTTTCGGGCTGCCGCTAACTGCATCGGTCGCAGCAAGTTGATTGAAATTTTGGCTGTAGCTAGTGGTACTGAGCCCAAGAAGTAGGAGTAGACTGACAAAAACTAATTTCATGGGCAGTGAGACGAAATCAAGATTACCAAATGGTATAGGTCAAGATATGACTTTCATTTCGTTCTACCTGCACCTTGTAGTGATGATCTTTAAAATCTGTCCCATGAATTTTCCCTTTGATCAAGGTGTCATCAGGAGCAAAAGGCTCCAATAAGATGTTTTCGCGTAGGGACACCCCTTTTTTGCCGTGGCATTTAAAAATAGTTTCTTTTGCAGACCAAGCCATGGTGTAATGTGCAGGATGGCTTTCTAGGAAGTCCAACTCACTCGCTGTCAAAAATCGAGTGCCGATGCGAAGGATTTTTTCGCGGATTACTTCCATATCAATTCCTACGGGAAGCTCTCGATGGTAAATAGCTGCAGCATAGCCGCGCGTATGCGTCAACGAGACAAATCCTTGTCCGTTCATCGGGTGAGACTTGCCATGCTCATCCTTAAAAAAGCCTGGATAAGGAATTTGAAGGAGTTCCAACGCTTCCTGAATGGCAAGTCTAGCTGTGCCCCATTCCTTTTTCCGCTCCGGGTGAGAGATATTGGCAAAGGAAAGTTTTTCTCGAAAGCTTAAAAATTCTAAATCCTTTTCAGACAGGTCGTCGATTATCTTCACTGCCAGGGAGGAGGAAGAATCAATTTTTCCTATTTTTGTTTGCATAGGCCTTAAAGGCGCAGCTTGAGTGAAGTTCGAAGATATGTCAAAAATCCAAGTAAAAAAATTACATACCCTTACTGGACACAATGACTGCATTTATGCCTTGAGAGAAGGTGCCGATCCTCGTTATTTTTATACCGGTGCTGGTGATGGGATGGTGGTGGAGTGGGATTTAGCCCATCCAAAAGATGGGGTATTGCTTGCCAGGCTACCCCACTCGGTGTATGCACTTGAAGTTGATTCCAAGCGAAATTCATTGCTAGTAGGGCACAACTATGAAGGCATCCATGTGATAGATCTGGTAGAGAAAAAGGAGAGTTGGAGTTTAAAATTGAGTTCCTCTGCCATTTTTGACTTAAAGGTATTTGAGGACGAACTATTTGTAGCTACGGGGGATGGGGTACTTATTGTAGTGGATTTGCTAGCACGAGCGATTAAAAAGCAGGTAAAACTTGCTGCCAAATCCATCCGAGTGTTAGCCCTTGCTTCACAAAAAAGACACTTGGCCTTGGGCTTCAGCGATCACAGCATTCAGGTGCTAGATCTCGCAGCTGGCGCAGTACCCATTGCCCGTCTAGAGAGTCATAGCAACTCAGTTTTTGCTTTGGGATACAGTCCCGATGAAAAAACGCTCGTTTCGGGAGCACGAGATGCGCATTTGAAATTTTGGAATACAGCCGACTATTTGTTGGAGGAAAATGTAGTGGCGCATTTGTATGCCATTAATTATTTATCTTTCCGTGAAGACGGCAAATACTTAGTGACTTGTTCGATGGATAAGTCCTTAAAAATATGGGATAGTACAAGTCGCAACCTGCTTAAAGTCATCGATAAAGCTAGGAATGCAGGTCATGGAACTTCTATAAACAAAGTCTTTTGGAGTACTTATTCTGGTGTTATTGTATCGGTTTCAGACGATCGATCGGTAGCAATTTGGCAAATTGAAGCACAAACCCTATGAAAATTTCCCCTACAGCCATTCGGCAAAAAGCATTTGAAACCTCTTTTAGAGGCTATGAGAAAAAACAAGTCACCGATTTCTTGGAAGAGATGAGTGTGGTGATGGAGCAGATCAACCAGGAGAACTTGGAGCTGAGAAGTCGCTTGCAACAAGTAGAAGGGGAGGCCAAGCGGCTCAAGGATGTGGAAGATTCTTTGTTCCGAACCCTTAAAACTGCTGAAGACACTGGGGCTGCCATCATTACTGAAGCTACTGAGGCTGCTGATCAAATCATTGGAGAGGCCAATCAAATTGCAGAACAAACCACTCGAGAGGCACAGCGCTATGCGGAGCAGTTGGGAACTTATTCTCAAGAGCAAGCTAGAGTAATCACTCAGGCAGCCGAGGAAAATGCAAAAGAGACCACTCGTGTCTTGGCTGAAAATATAAAGGGATTGATCAAAAGCTACGAAGGATTGGTGGAGCAGCGGGAGGCTTTGGTCAAAAGCTTACGAAGGTTGTCGCAAGATGCCTTGAATCAAATTGAACTTTCAGAAACACACTTTTCGCGCATAGATGCCAAGGCCTTCCAAATTAAGGCGGAGGAGCTTTCCCGTTCCAATTATTTCTCTGCAGCCAATGCTGCCGCACTAGCCTCTACAGCTAGCCCAAGTGTAGTACAACGGGAAGAAGTGTCGACCCCGCCGCGTCAGGAAGACCCGCAGCCAGAGATGAATGAAGAACAGGTAGCGTCCACCGATTCGGAGGAGTTTATCGAAACTGAGGTAGAATCAGCTGCTGAAAGTGCAGCCTTTGTAGAGGAGGAACTTGTTTCCGAGATTTTTGACGGCCAAGAAGACGAGGTAGAAGAATCAGCGATTGAAGCTACGCAAGAAGAGGAGGAATTTGAAGAAGAGGAAGAGGATGACGAAGATGA
>JBIIGH010000240.1:0-3528 GCA_044236565.1 Algoriphagus sp.
CACTTGAGGCAGTTGCCGTATTGGAAGCAAAATGAGAAGGTGTATGAATCCCTTCGCAAGGAATTGGGACTTTGAGCACTCGTTTTAAATCGGTATTAAAAGTTGCTTCGCTACTTCTACTAGGAACTGCGCTGATTTTGTTGGCGCAAGTGCCAAGAGAAAATTTCCCCCTGACTTTGGCCCTTTTTGCAGTGGCTTTTGGAGCAATGCTCGGGAGTTATTTCCTGGATTGGAGAAAGGATAGTTTCTGGTGGCTATTGGGTGTTGGGCTATTCTTTCGAGGTTCCCTTTTCTTTTTTGCTCCGCAATGGTCTGAGGACGGTATCCGTTTTTTGTGGGATGGGGAGCTTTTGCGTCAAGGTCAGAATCCTTACCAGATGACACCAGCGCAGGTACAAGAGCAGCTAGGGGCAGGGGCAGCGGTTTACCTGACCCAACTTTTTGAGGAATTGAATTCGCCGCATTATTATTCCGTTTATCCTCCCCTGAATCAGTTGCTATTTTGGGGGGCAGCACAGTTTGCTCAGGGCCATCTTGAAAAAGGCTATTTGGCACTTCGGTTATTACTGTTGCTTGGTGAAGTTGGTGTGTTTTCGCTGCTTTGCTGGCTTTTGTCAAGGTTTGGCCTTCCCCAAAAACAAATCATTTTCTACTGGTTAAATCCGCTCGTCATCTTGGAGGTGGTAGGAAATCTTCATTTTGAAGGGCTGGTTCTATTTTTTCTAGTAGCATCTCTTGCTGCCATGTCGCGGCAGAAGCTTGGGTTCTCGGGAATGTTCTGGGGGCTGGCGATTGGTATGAAATTGCTCCCCTTGCTTTTTGCACCTGCATTCTTGTTTTGGAAGCAGACACGGAAATCCCTTGGTTTTTGGGGAATGGCAGTTGGGATAGGACTGCTCTGCTTTTTACCACTAGCACTTGGGGGCGCATGGCAAAATTTCTTTCAAAGTTTGCAGCTGTATCAAGGGAAATTTGAGTTTAATGCTTCGGTGTACTACCTGTTTCGGGCAATGGGCAATTGGTTAGTGGGTTACAATACGATCGGTATCCTAACTAAACTTGGCACGGCAATTACTGTTGCAGGGGTGATTTGGATGTCCTGGAAGCGGTCTCAGGCTACCTTTGAAGGAATAATTGGCCTTTGGGTGCAACTGTATTTGTTGTACTTTATCCTGCAACCGGTAGTCCATCCTTGGTACCTGTTGCCCGGTTTGGGCTTGTCGGTATTGACTAGGCAATGGACCTTTTTGCTTTGGTCTTTTGGTGCTATTTTTTCCTACCAGGCTTACAGCCAAAATCCTGTTCAGGAGAGAGCGCTATTTTTGATGCTGGAATATGGCTTGGTTCTTTTAGGTCTGTACTTGGACTATTTTCGGAAGCAAAGAACTACTACCTTAGATTTATGAAAAACGCAGCTTTATTTTTCATTTTCGTGCTTTTTGGAATGGCCTGTACACCTAGTCCTGAGAAACAAGCGATGGGTCTTTTGGACAAATCCATAGCAGCGCATGGAGGCAAGGAAGGTTGGGAGAACTTGAAGGGGATCAAATTTCGCAAGTGGACTCGGATGTTGGATTCAGCGGGGAATATCGAATCCGAATTGGATCAGTGGCATGAGTTCCGATTTGCTCCACGGTTTGAGGGGAAAATCAGCTGGACCAAGGATAGTATAGCGCATTGGATGAGTTGGGATGGAGCCACCTTCCGGTATCAAATGGGGGAGAATGAAGTCTTGAACCCTGATTTTTTAGCCGCAAAAAAGAAGGATTTTGATGCTGCATTTTACACCGTGGCACAACCCTGGAAGTTGCTGGATAAAGGAGGTAAACTCACCTATGAGGGCACTAAGAAATTAGATACAGGAAAGGAAGTGGCATCTATCCGTGTGGATTATGGTCCAGATGCAGATACCTGGTGGTACTATTTTGACTCCAAAAGCTTTGAGATGCTGGGCAATGAAGTGCAGCTCAAAGATCACCGGAGTAGAATTTATGATTTATCCAGTGCGCAAGCTGAGAAAATGATATTTCATGGCACCCGCGAAAGTTGGCGCGTTGATGAGGCAGGCAAGCGTTTGTTTCTTCGTGCGGAGTACCGCTATTCCAACTATGAGTTGCAGTATTAATTTCTAGCATTTGGATTTCATTTAAAGAGGACTATTCATCTTGTAACTATTCGGATTATGAAAATTTTAGCATTCAGTTTCGTATTACTGTCCTTTACTTTTTTTGGAATTTCCTGCGATTCCAGAACAGAGGCAGAGAAGATCGTTGATGCAGCTATCGATGCCTATGGGGGAGCTCTTTATGAAACTTCGGCTATCACCTTTGATTTCAGAGGAACACATTATTCCATTTTCAAGTCACCCACTGCCTTTGAGTACAGTAGAGAATTTTCGGATTCTACGGGTCAGGTGGTGGATGTTTTGAACAATGCGGGATTTACACGAAAGGTAAATGGGGTGTTGATTGATACCCTAACCGAGGAGCGGATTGGTGCATTTTCACGCTCGGTCAATTCTGTGGCCTATTTTGCTTTCTTGCCTTATGGATTGAATGATGCGGCGGCCATCAAAACCTACCTCGGAAAAACCACGATTAAGGGGAAAGAGTACCATCAGGTCAAGGTGACTTTTCAAGCAGAGGGAGGAGGAGATCACTTTGAAGATGAGTTCTTGTACTGGTTTGGGGTGGACGATTCGCAAATGGATTACATGGCCTACAGTTACCATACCGATGGGGGAGGAGTGCGCATGCGAGACGTGCGGGCGACCCGAGAAGTGGGTGGCATCCGATTTCAAGACTACAACAATCTAAAGGCAGCACGTAAAGAAACCCCATTGGATTCCATGCAGGTCTTGTATGAGACTGGGGCTTTGGTGAAGCTTTCAGAAATCAATTTGGAAAACATCAAAACCAGTCCCCTTTCAAAAAAATAGGATTAGCTTATTCTTTCTCTACTAATTCAGGGACTCAAGTCATTTTTTTGATTGGTTTTGGATTGGCGGTAGGGACTTTTTTTGATTTTTTAGTAACTAGGGGATGCAAAACCCAAAAAAGCACAACTCCATGAATCGAAGAAGAGAATTTTTAAAGACCACAGGGCTCGCTGGCCTAGGATTATTTGGTGCAGGAAGCACCTTGGCAGACTCCATGAAAGTTTTGCCTTTGGAGGCGGCATACGGATCCTCCCGAATGCAGTCCTTCAATATGTCTGGCTTTGCTGCACCCAAATTGAATGTGGTACGGGTAGGAATAGTGGGTTTGGGTATGCGTGGACCTGGAGCGGTAGATCGCCTAAGCAAAATAGAAGGAGTAGAAATCAAGGCACTATGTGACTTGCTTCCAGAGCGAGTGGAAGAAGCTAAAAAATCATTGGAAGGAACGATCCACCGTCCGGAAGGGTATTCGGGTACGCCTTATGCCTGGAAAAAAATGTGTGAGCGCCCAGATTTGGACTTGATTTACATCGCAACTCCTTGGGAATGGCATACCCCAATGGCGGTCTATGCGATGGAATCAGGTAAGC
>JBIIGH010000040.1:0-13266 GCA_044236565.1 Algoriphagus sp.
TTTCTGACATGGCACGCACCACGGGCATCCCTCCCACCTTGTCTTCCAGGTACTCAAAAGCAAGGGATGTGATTTTCTTTGCGTTGAGGGCCTGTATGTAAGTTGATTCTTGCTTTTCAAGTTGCAAAGCTGAAATCAAGCAGGATCCAACCGACATGTCAGCGATTTCTTCTTCTGTGGGGGCATTTACTTTGACGACCACATCAGCAGCAAATGCCTCCTTGCGGGAATAAACAATTTTAGCACCGGCATCCGAAAACTGTCGATCGGAGAACTTAGCGCGATCACCTGCCTGGGTTTCTACAAGGACCGAAACCCCATTTTCATTCAAAATACGAACCGCTTCCGGGCTTAAAACAACCCGCTTTTCTTCGGAGGAAGTTTCCTTAGGCAACCCTATGGAGATGGGTCTGCCTCCTTTTCTTAGTTGGGCGGGAGACTCTTTGGGGATCAACCCCACGGCAGCTACTCCAGACAAATCAGTGGCCATTTTGATGGTGGTGAAAGGTTAATATTCTTCCTGTTTTAGAAGCTAAGGCAAGCTCAATGTGGAAAAATCGCTCTGGTAAAAAGGGAGCAATCTTTTCAGCCCACTCAAGCCAACAGTAGTTTCCACTATAAAAATACTCTTCTATTCCGATATCCAAGGCCTCCATAGGATCATCCAAGCGATAAAAGTCAAAATGATACAGGAGTTCCTTCGCTTGAGTTTGGTATTCGTTGACAATTCCAAAAGTGGGACTACTTACCGAATCCGCTACCTGTAAGGCTTTTGCAAGGGATTTGATCAAGGTAGTCTTTCCCGCACCCATTTCACCTCTGAAAATCCAAACTTTTTGATCGCCAGCTTCCTGAATTAACAGCTGGGCTATTTCATCAATACGGTCTAGGGTGTAGGTGATGGTTTGCAAAATAATTAGGTCTTGGACCGCAAATGTACAATAGGAACAATCATTTCCTCAAGAGAAATCCCCCCATGCTGGAAAGTATCCTTGAAGTGATTCACGTAGTAATTGTAATTATTGGGGTAAGCAAAGAAATAATCTTCCACAGCAAAGACATAGGAAGAGGATACATTCAGTCTCGGAAGCTTAGCATCCTCGGGTCGCCTTACCTCAAAAACTTTCCCCGCCTCAAAATTCAAATTCTTCCCCTGCTTGTAGCGCAAGTTGGTGGTAACATGCTTATCTCCAATGATCCGGTACGGTCTATTTACTCTTTTGGTACCGTGATCTGTGGTCAAAATCACCTCCCCTCCTGCTTGCTGGATTTTTTTCATCAGCTCAAATAAGGAGGAATGTTCAAACCAACTTCGGGTCAAAGAACGGTAAGCCGACTCATCCGGTGCCAGCTCACGGATCATTTTCATGTCTGTGCGCGCATGCGAAATCATGTCTACAAAATTGTAAACCAGCACATTGAATTCGTTCTGAAGGAGCGTATGGAATTGATCGAGCACCGCTTTTCCTTCCTGCATTTGCAAAATCTTGTGGTAGGAATATTTAACAGGGATTCTATTTTTTTCCAAATTGATTTTCAACCATTCCTCCTCACTTTTATTTTTTCCCTCTTCCGAATCTTCGTCTTCCCATAGGTGGGGATAGCGACTAGCCATCTCTGAAGGCATCATGCCAGAGAACAAGGCATTTCTGGCGAAGGCGGTGGTAGTAGGAAGGATGCTGTAGTAGGTGGATTTTTCTTCCACATGAAAGTATGCCCCCAGTAGCGGCTCAATTTCCTCCCATTGGTCTAGCCGGAGGTTGTCAATTAAAATAAAAAATACGGGCCGTTTCTTTTTCAAAATAGGAAAAACCCATTCCTTGAGCACTTGGGGAGATAGCAGTGGGGCATCGGTTTCTGGGCTTGCTACCCAATCCAGGTAATTTGCCTTGACAAATCGCCCAAAAGCACTGTTTGCTTCCGTTTTCTGTGCCTCAAGCACTTCCAACATGTTCTTGTTTTCGGTGTGATCAATTTCCATTTCCCAAAAAGTGAGCTTTTTGTAAACATCAGCCCATTCCTGCGGGGTGGATGCTTCATCCAAAGCTTGGCCGATCTGTCTAAATTCTTGCTGGTAATTTTGGGCCGTCTTTGATTCTACTAATTGTCGGTTTTGAAGTATTCTTTTGACTGAAAGCCAAATTTGGCTAGGATTGAGTGGCTTAATCAGGTAGTCTGCGATTTTACCCCCTATCGCCTCATCCATAAGTTGCTCTTCCTCGCTTTTGGTAATCATGACCACTGGGATCTGAGGCTTGAGCTGTTTGATCTGCTGCAGCGTCTCCAATCCGGTCATTCCGGGCATCATTTCATCCAAAAATACCACGTCAAAATTGGCATTTTCAACTTCTTCGATGGCATCTACCCCAGAATTGACGGTCGTAATGACACAGCCTTTTCCTTCCAGAAATAGGACATGAGGTTTGAGTAGATCAATTTCATCGTCTGCCCACAGCACCTTGAATTTTTGAGACATCTTTCTTCCCTTTTCTTCTAAAATTATAATTACTTTTGAGTCAATCAAATCCGTGCTGATTGAAAAGCCAGAAAATACTCAATGATCCAGTTTATGGTTTTATAACCATCCCTAGCGAGTTAATTTTTGCCATCATTGACCATCCTTACTTTCAGCGATTACGCCGAATCCGTCAATTAGGTTTAACTGATTTCGTCTACCCCGGTGCTTTGCATACCCGATTTCACCATGCCTTGGGTGCCATGCACCTGATGAGCATCACCTTGGACAACTTACGGATCAAAGGCACCGACATCAGCGAAGAAGAATACGAGGCAGCACTAATCGCCATTCTTTTGCATGACATAGGGCATGGACCCTTCTCTCACGCCTTGGAATATAGCCTATTGCGCGGGATTCCACACGAAGAACTTTCATTGCTGACCATAGAACTGCTCAACGAGGAGTTTGGAGGGCAATTGACCTTAGCGCTCCGCATATTTAAAAACCAGTACCCTAAAAAATTCCTGAATCAGCTCGTTTCAAGTCAGCTGGATATTGACCGATTGGACTACCTGCAGCGCGACTGTTTCTTCACGGGAGTATCCGAAGGTACCATTGGTGCAGATCGAATCATCAAAATGATGGCCGTGAAAGACGATCAGTTGGTGATCGAAGAAAAAGGGATTTATTCCATTGAAAACTTTTTGAGTGCGCGAAGGCTGATGTATTGGCAGGTGTATTTGCATAAAACGACAGTTAGCGCAGAGAAAATGCTCATCAATCTGATTCAGCGGGCCAAAAACCTGGCGCAGGGAGGGAGAAACTTTTTTGTGACCGAAGAGATGGCCTACTTCATGAGCCAAGAGGTGTCACTAGCAGATTTTAAAGCAGATTCGAGCTTGCTCAAAAAGTTTTTACAGCTGGATGACTTTGATATTTGGGGGGCTATCAAACTTTGGAAAAATGATCCGGACTACGTGCTTCGAAACATCTCTCAAATGTTTCTGACAAGAAAGCTGTTTAAAATCAACCTAGTGAATGAGCCTTTTTCAAGTGAGGAAATTGAACACTTGCGAACCAAAGCACAGAAAAAATTGCAAGTGCCCGATGAGGATCTGGGTTATTTTTTCTCCACCGGCACGATAAGTAACTACGGGTATTTGGAAAAAGACCGCATTTCCATTTTAACCAAAAAAGGAGAAGTGGTCGATGTCGCCAGTGCTGCTGACTTACCAAACATCAAAATCATGAGCAAGATGGTGGAAAAACATTACGTATGCGTAGCAAAAAGTTTAATTTTGCCCAACTAAACCACTTTGCCAACTATGGAATTTTCACTGGAACAACTTGCTGGTATTTTGGGGGGAACTGTAGATGGAGATTCCAGCTTAAAAGTTTACCGCCTCGATAAAATCCAGGAAGGCCAACCCGGAGGCATTGCCTTTTTGGCAAATGAAAAATACGAGAATTTTCTCTACGAAACGGATGCCACAGCAGTCATTGTATCTGCTGATTTTGTGGCTACAAAGCCCTACAAAACAGCACTCATTCGCGTAAAAGATGCCTACACAGGCTTTACCACCCTACTGGAAGCCTACCAGCAGCTCAACCAAGCTAGCCTTGTTGGTGTCGAACAACCCAGCTACATGGCTGAAAGCAGCAGCATGGGGGAACAAGGATATCGAGGCGCTTTCTCCTACATCGGCAAAAACTGCACGTTAGGTAAAGGCGTCAAAATCTACGGCCAAGCCTTTATTGGAGATCGTGTTCATATTGGAGATGGTACCGTGATCCATGCAGGTGCCAAAATCTATGCAGACACCCGAATCGGAAAAAACTGCGTGATCCATGCCGGAGCAGTACTGGGTTCTGATGGATTTGGATTTGCTCCACAAGCAGATGGATCTTACAAGACCATTCCCCAGGTAGGAAATGTAGTGCTTGAAGACCAAGTAAGTATTGGTGCCAATACGACCATAGATTGTGCAACTATGGGAACTACCCTAATTCGGAAAGGGGTCAAAATTGACAATCAAGTTCATGTAGCGCATAATGTGGTTATCGGCGAACATACAGTAATCGCCGCGCAAACAGGCATATCAGGCTCTACAGAAATCGGGGCTTATTGTGTGCTTGCGGGCAAGGTGGGTATTGCAGGCCACCTCAAAATCGCCGACCGTACGACCATTGGTGGAAATACAGGCATAAATAAATCAATAACAAGCCCTGGGAAGACCCTTTTTGGCTTTCTAGCTATGGATATGAAGCATTTTCTCCGTTCCTATAGCATATTTAAAAATCTGGATGATCTCCAGAAACGCATTCAACAACTCGAAAAAAAGGGGTAATTTTATGACCCAAATCTCGTTTTAGTGTAAAACACATGAAAGTCAAACAACATACCATCCGAAAGCAGGTAGAATTGTCTGGAGTAGGGCTGCACACCGGTGTGGTCTCCAACATGACCTTTTTGCCGGCTCCACCCAATCACGGCATCAAATTCCAACGTATTGATTTGGAAGGTCGCCCAACTGTGGATGCCGACTGCGATTTGGTAGTGGATGTTTCTAGAGGTACTACCTTAGAGCAAAATGGGGCAAGAGTGTACACGGTGGAACATGTGCTCGCTGCACTGATGAGCATGGAGATTGACAATGTGTTGGTTCAGCTGGATGGCCCAGAACCCCCAATTATGGATGGTTCATCCATCCAGTTTATCGAGGTACTTGAGGATGCTGGTTTTGAAGAACAGAATGCACTGAGACGATTTTTTGAAGTTCAAGAGACCATCCAATACAAAGACCCTTCCAGAGAAGTAGAGATGGTGGCGCTTCCTGCAAGCAATTACCGGGTGACTGTAATGGTGGACTACAACTCACCAGTGCTAGGAAGTCAGCACGCTTCGATTACAGACATCAGCCAATTTAGATCTGAAATTGCTTCCTGTAGAACCTTCTGCTTCTTGCATGAATTGGAGATGTTGTACAAATCCAACCTCATCAAGGGAGGGGATTTGAACAATGCCATTGTGGTGGTAGATCGGGTGGTTGAAAAGGAGGAATTGGCTCATTTGGCTAAAATGTTCAACAAGGAATCCGTCGAAGTGAAAAAAGAAGGGATTCTCAATAATGTAGACTTACGCTACAAAAACGAACCAGCACGCCACAAACTATTGGATGTAGTGGGTGACCTGGCCTTGGTGGGCCGACCTTTGAAAGCCCAAATATTGGCTGCTCGACCGGGACATGCCGCGAATGTGGCCTTTGCCAAGAAATTGAAGCGCGCAATGGAGAAAATGGGATCTACCCATATTCCTTATTACGATCCAAAGCTTCCTCCAGTGATGGACATCAATCAGATCAGTAATATTTTACCGCATCGCTATCCATTTCAACTAATCGATAAAATTATCTACCTGGATGATACTGTGGTAGCAGGAGTGAAAAATGTAACGATGAATGAGCCGTTTTTTATGGGTCATTTCCCTGGCAATCCGGTGATGCCTGGAGTCATGCAAGTAGAAGCCATGGCACAAACAGGAGGAATATTGGTATTGAGTTCGGTAGAAGATCCAGAAAATTACTGGACCTATTTTCTTGGCATCGAAAGTTGTAAATTTAGAAAAATGGTCTTGCCAGGCGATACAATCGTATTTAAATGCGAACTCCTTGCCCCTATCCGTAGGGGAATCGCCAAGATGAAGGGTGAAGCATACGTGGGAAACAATCTAGTATGTGAAGCCATTATGACTGCAAGCATTACCCGAAAAGAGCTATGATTAGTACGATGTCTTCCATTCATCCTGAGGCCAATTTAGGCACTGGAGTACATGTAGATCCCTTCACCATGATTCAAGAAGATGTGATCATTGGGGACAATACCTGGATCGGCTCCAATGTGACCATCTACCCTGGCGCAAGAATTGGCAAAAATTGCAAGATTTTTCCTGGTGCTGTCATTGCAGGAATCCCGCAGGATCTCAAATTTCAAGGAGAAGAATCTACGGTAGTTATCGGAGACAATACCACGATTCGTGAATGCGTAACTATTTCTCGTGGCACCGTAGACAAGCAAACGACCGTGGTGGGAAGCAACTGCCTGTTGATGGCCTATGTACACGTAGCGCACGATTGTGTCATTGGAAGTCATGTCATTGTAGCCAACTCGGTTCAAATCGCTGGCCATGTAGTCATCGAAGATTGGGCGATCATTGGCGGATCAAGTGCCGTGCATCAGTTTGTGAGAGTGGGTATGCATGCCATGATATCCGGCGGTTCCTTAGTCAGAAAAGACGTGCCTCCCTTTACCAAGGCTGCAAGAGAACCCCTCACCTACGCAGGTGTGAATTCCTTGGGCTTGCGTAGAAGAGGCTTTTCGAGTGAAACAATTGCACACATTCAAGAGGTCTACCGTTACCTATTCTTGAATAGCTTAAATAACAGCCGAGCGCTTGAAGAAATTGAAATTAACCTTCCCGCTACCAAAGAGCGCGATGAAATTTTAAATTTTATCCGATCCTCTGAACGTGGGGTGATGAAAGGCTACATCAACTAGCATGTTTACGATCCAGGTTAAAAACGCATCCAAGCGATTTCACAACGAATGGATTTTTAAAAATCTTGACCTGGAACTTTCCTCTGGCGATACCCTCGCCATTACAGGAGGAAATGGATCTGGAAAATCCACCCTTTTGAAATGCCTTTCTGGAGCCATTCCTTTGACCTCCGGAACTATTCAGTACCAAGCGGGATCAACCCAAATTAGTGAGGAACACTGGTTCCGTAGCCTCGCATTAGCTACCCCCTATTTAGAATTGCCAGAAGAATTCACCTTAAGCGAGGTGATTAACTTCCATTTTCAATTTAAAAACCCGCTTCAAAACCGCACTAACACAGAAATTCTTGAGGTTTTGGGTTTGGAGAAACACAAATCCAAAGCCATTTCTCAATTTTCCTCCGGCATGAAGCAGCGGGTAAAGCTTGCCCTTGCCATTTTCTCGGAGGTTCCTTTACTCCTTTTGGACGAGCCTACCACCAACTTAGATACCCAAGGACTATCTTGGTATTTGAAACTTATCCAGCAATATAGTCCGGGACGAATTTTAGTAATCTGCTCGAATGACCCGCGTGAATATGATTTTTGTGAAAAAAAAATAACCCTAGAAGACTTAAAGTAAGTCAAATGGTCCGTATTCTTGTAGTTGAACTCTTCAAAAATTAACATCTCAAATGAATTTCCGATTTCTTTCTCTTCTCCAATTTGTTTTAATTTTTAGCCTTCTAGTTGCTTGCAAGGAAAAAGGAGAAAAGCCTGATGCGAAAAAAACTCCAGAACAAATCGCAACTGAAGCACTTTCAGGAACAGGTACTGCACAGTGGACTGTGGCAGGCGGTGGGTCAGTGACGCGAGATGGACAAAATGTAACGAGCACCTATGCTACTTTTGAACTATTTCTCAATGCAGGAGCTTCAAAAACCTATTCTACTAGAAATGCAGCGGAGTTATTCGATGCCAACGGTACCTGGAGTTTTGCTGGAACCAACTTTGATAAATTTATCTTAACAGGTAGTAAGCCCGCGGCAACGCGTGAAATCTCCTTTACGCAAACAGGTACCACTCTACGATTAGACTTTCGGATTCCATTGCCAGGTGCGCGCGTAGATGGCAGTTCCGCACTTTCGGGAAACTATACTTTTAACCTCGTTAAAAAATAAGCTGATTACTACCGGAGGGTAACTAGGGTAACACCAGCCCCACCTCTATCGGCATGCTCATCCTCCAATTTTCCTACATGGGGCATGGTGCGAAGCAAATTACGACTCACCTCTCGAAGGATTCCATCACCTTTTCCATGGACAATCCTTAGATTTTTTACTCCCAGCATGTTTCCCTCATCAATAAAAGTTTGAATCAGGGGAAGTACTTCTTCTCCCCTTTTTCCTCTCAAATCCAAGTTGGGGGAAAAATCCATCATCTTGGATGTCGTTTGGTAGCTCCCCCTTTTTTCGATAGACTTCAATTCCTTCTTCACTTCCGCTCTCGCGATTTTCTCCAGTCGAGAAAGCTTTACATTGGACTTTAAGTCTCCAATTAGAAGTTCAACATCCTTATTTTTTATGGCGACCACTTCTGCAATGGCTGAATTATCCTTTAGCCGTACCCAATCTCCAACCTGGATTTGACCCCCAATGACTTGGATACTTGGCTCCTTGATCGTGGATTTTTCAGGTTTAATTTCTTCTTTAAAGACATCGAGTTCCTTTCGCAAGGTTTTGGTGGCTTCCTTCTCAGCTTTCCCCTCCTTGATCTCTCGAATCACAGATTCAATCTTTTTGTTGGCTTGATCCAGGATGGATTTTGCTTCCAACTTGGCCTCTTGGATGTATTGCTTTTTGGTAAGATCCAAGGTGGTTTTCAGCTGCTCATACTCCTTCAAGGTCGCCTCAAGTGCCTTGTCCTTTGTCCGAACATCCTTTAAGAGGAGGTCGTATTGGTTTTTTTCATTTTCCAATTGAGTGAGCAGTCGGTCATACCGTACGCGCTCTTCCCCAATTTGCTGCTTGGCATAGGCCACGATTTCTTTGGATAGCCCAATTTTCGCTGCAATTTCCAAAGCAAAAGAGGACCCTGGCTTCCCAATTTCCAATTGATACAAAGGCTCCAATTTTTCCACATCGTAACGCATCGCGCCGTTGACTAGGCCCTGTTGCTTATCTGCCAACTGCTTTAGGTTGCCATAGTGGGTAGTGATCACCCCATAAGCTCCTAGCTTGGCTAGGCTCAATAAGATAGATTCTGCGATTGCTCCACCAAACTGTGGTTCTGTACCCGTTCCAAATTCATCGATGAATAGGATTGTTTTCTTATTGGCAAACTGGGTAAAGTGCTTCATACTCATCAAGTGAGAGGAGTAGGTACTCAGGTCATTTTCCAAGCTTTGCTCATCCCCGATGTCAATGAAAAAGTGGTCAAACAATGAACTCTTGGAATCTGGATGAACGGGAAGTAAAAGGCCGCACTGCAACATGTATTGCAATAATGCCACAGTTTTGAGAGCCACAGATTTACCACCCGCATTGGGTCCAGAAATAAGGAGAAGTCTCTTCTGGCTATCCAGATTAATGCTCAAGGGGACTACTTGTTTCCCTTGAGATCTTAAAAAAATCTCAAGGATAGGATGACGTGCTTGCGTCCAGGAAAGAGCTCTTTGCTCAGTAAGTATGGGTTTGTTGCTATTCGTTTTTAGTGCAAATCGAGCCTTGGCACGCACAAAATCCAACACCCCTAGAAAGTTGGTGGCTTTACGAAGTGCAGGAATAGTAGGCCGCAGTTGATCCGTGAGACGAGTCAGGATACGAATGATCTCGCGCTTTTCCATGTACTCCAAATCGCGAATTTCATTGTTGATATCAAGTGCCTCCTCCGGCTCCATAAATACGGTCTGACCAGTTGCGGACTCATCATGAATAAAACCACGGAGCTTACGCTTATTCTCCGCAGCAATGGGAATAACCATCCTTCCACCACGAATCGTCATGGCTGCATCCTCAGGCATTAGCCCTTTTGCTCGGGCCTCCTTAAAAATCCGCTCCATCACTTTTCGCAAGCGACTTTCCTCATAAAGAATCTGAGTTCGGATCAGTTGCAGCTCCTTGGAAGCATTACTTCTGAGTTTACCTTTTTCATCCAGCACCTGATCGATCACTTGAAGTAGTTTGAGATCCAGATCAATCAACAAGCCGAGCAAAGCCTTTAGCGTCGGATAAGGTTCCCCAAACTTTTGAAAAAAAGTGATGCAAGATTTGAGTGTTTGCAAGGCCAATTTGACCTCTTGAAATTCTTCTTGCTCCAAAAAAGCACCCTCCAACTTGGCTTTTTCCAGGTAGGGAATCAAGTTGGTGAAATTGGAGGAAGGAAATGATTCTCCAGCAATGAGGAGCTGACGAAACTCTTCTGTTTGGTCCAACAGCCGCTGTACCAAGGAAAAATCAGTAGAAAAGGAAATGTTATCTACATAGCTTTGCCCCAAAGGAGAAGTACACTCTGCCTTGAGGAGCTCCTTAATCTTTACGAAGTTTATTTTTTGCTCAAGGTTGGCCGGATACAGCATCAGATTTACTCCTTTGGCTTGGGATTATTTTCGAGTACTACTAGGGAGTCGATGACACGAGCATAGATCCAGTCCATCTTTTCAGCATCTTCCAGGTAGTACTCCATACTTGTTGTAAAAACAGAATCAGTTACCCCATGTTTTGAAAAAATATCTTTTTCCATCAAGGTATATAATACCTGTGAGGAGTCGTAGGTAACCGGCAAAGAGCTGACTTTCCCTTCCGTAAGTTGGATGTCTACAAGGATAGAAACCATCAAATTCTTATCCAGGATCCCCTGAGGGGAAGAATTGCTCGTGCAAGAAAGGCTTAGCACTAGAAAAAGAAAGGAGATGAATCGGTAAATCACGGGTTAAAATTAGGTTTTTTTAACGGATAAAATCCACAGGGAGGGCTGCTCTCAAATTTTAATTTTCGGTTCAAGACTTTAACTTAGCTAATTCAAATCCTAAACATGGATCAGCTATTTAGCAAACTTAGAAAATATGAAATTATGATCCGAAAGGTGGCCAATAACCACCTTCAAGGAGAGTACCAATCGCTTTTCAAGGGATCTGGATTAGAGTTTGACGATTTGAGACCTTACCAGTATGGTGACGATGTGCGAACCATCGAATGGAAAGTCTCCGCCAAGGGTCATGGTACTTTTGTAAAGACCTTTAAGGAGGAAAAAGACCAGTCTGTTTATTTTTTATTGGACATTTCAGGTAGCCAGGATATTGGCCAGCAGGGTCAAAAAAAAATAGACCAAGGAAAGTTAATTGCGGGCGTACTGACCCTTGCCGCGGTCTACGATGGTAGCCAGGTGGGACTAATCTCTTATTCCGACCAACAAGAAAAATTAATCTTACCGACCAAAGGAAGTAAGCAAGGGGTAAAAATTATTCGTGGAATTTTTGACCACGAAAACAAGAGTTTAAAAACCAATTTGAATGGGCTCTTCACCTTTGCATTGAACCTCATCAAAAAGAGAAGCATCATCATCATTATTTCTGATTTCATCGATCAGGATTACGAGCGATCCTTTAGAGCACTTGCAGAGCGCCACGATGTCGTAGCTATCCAATTGACGGACCCGAGGGAAGCTGCGCTACCGACCTTGGGAATTGTTCCCATATTTGATAAGGAAAGAGGCAGAACTACCTGGGTAAATACTGCATTTGGAAGCTTTTCTAAGAAAATTGCAGATACCTTTACCAGTGAACGAGAACACTTGAAAGAGATCTGCAAAAAAAATCAAATCAATTACTTGGCTGTTGATTCTAGACAAGATATAGTCATCCCTTTGATTGACTTATTCAAGTATCGCAATAAACGAATGAAGCGTGGGTAGAGGCATTCTTTTTCTTTTCCTTCTTCTCTCAAGCCTACAACTTTCAGCGCAAAAAGTGCAGGTAAGCGGCTATTTTTCTCAAGATTCTGCACAACTGGGTGAGCGAGTAGCCTTTATATTGAAAGCAAGCTATCCCCAATCGGCTCAACTTATCTTTCCCGACTCTACCTATGATTTCGCTCCATTTGTATTTCTGGAGAAGAAAACATTTGTTTCGATGACCACCGACGGTGTCACTCAAGATAGTGCGCTGTACTTCCTGTCTAATTTTTCGCTGGAACCTTCCTCCTATTTATCGCTACCAGTTTTTGAATTGGCACGCTACGATAGCATCACCTATTATACAAATGAGGCAGAGTTAAAGTTGAAGCTCAACCTAGATTCCATACCCGAGCAACTGCAATTCAAAGAAAATAATGTGTACCAACCCCTAGAAAAACCATTCAATTGGTTTGTTTTTGGGGCTGTTGTTGCTGGCATTCTCCTAGGTTTAGGGATTCTTTTCTTCGTTTTTGCAGATCGCATCAAACGACTATTCCGAAAAAACAGAGAGAAAATCCGATGGATCCAATTCGAACGGAAATGGAAAAAACTATCCGAATTACTTCAGCAAAACCCCAATCAAACACTTGCTGATGAAGCAATTGGACTCTGGAAAGGGTATCTCGAACACCTCCGTTCCCAACCTATCCAAGAATGGACTTCAAGCGAAATTGCAGCTGCATTAGACGACAAGGAGGTATTTAAAGCCCTGCGAAGCATTGATATAATCATTTATGCCGGTGGAGAGGGAGATACAAGCGCAGCTACCAGCTACCTATTGGAAGTTGCACGTACCAATTACAAAGCCGCCCTAAACCAAATCACCCATGAAAGAGTCAGTCGCTGAGTTTTTTTCTTGGTCTTGGTTTTTGCCGGAGACATTGCAATCCTATGAGTGGGAAAACCCATTGCTACTCAATTTACTATGGTTGATCCCCTTATTGATCTTAATTCGGAAATTTATCAAGTTCCTCAAAAAGCCTGTTCTTGAACTTTCCTTGCCCAAGCGACTGACCAAAGCCAATCCATGGACTTACCTAAGACTAATTCCAACAAGCTTTTTCTTTCTATTTCTAATCTTTGTGGTGATTGCCTTGGCCAGGCCGCAACGAAACAATGAGCGCGTTGAACAGTACACCGAAGGAATTGATATTCTGTTGGTCATGGACATTTCTGAATCCATGGACTTACAAGATTTTAGTCCCAATCGCTTAGAAGCAGCCAAGAAAACCGCGATAGAATTCATCAATGGCCGATTTGGAGATCGAATTGGAATGGTGGTATTCTCCGGGGAGGCCTATTCCCTCTCCCCACTGACCAAC
>JBIIGH010000241.1:0-3504 GCA_044236565.1 Algoriphagus sp.
ATGCACGTTGATCTGTCGCTGGGCATTGATGGACTTGCCCACAACTTTTATCTTTGCCTTGAGCACCTCATCCGGACTATCTGGGCTTGTAAATTCGACTATTTGACCGATATGAACCTTGCTCGCATCCTTCTCGAAAAGGACCAATTCCACATGAATGTGTTCCTTGCTCATCAAGGTAAGCGCCTTTGCCGCAGGTGGCAAAAACTGACCCGGAACCGCCAGCACCTCTTCCACAAATCCTGAGATCGGCGAGGGAATTGAAATTTTACTCCTCATGGTAGCTGGCGTCAATCCATCTGCATTGATTCCAAGCATGGCCAATTGCTTTTTCAAACTCTGCGCTTTTGCTGAGGCCGCATCGTAATCCGCAGCAGCTTTTAGGAAGTTTTTTTGTGCTGAGATCTGCTCTTGCGCCAAGGTCTTTTGTCTTTCCCATTCTGCTTTCAGGTAAGCCAACTGGCTATTTATCTCGAGAAAATCTTGTTGCAAACGCAGAAAATCAGGATTCTCCAAGGTAAACAACACTTCACCCTTCCTGACTTCCTGCCCTTCAATCAACTTCAGATCTTGAACATATCCCCCAAAGTAGGTGGTGATTTCTCGCATCCCTTCTACTGGAATTTGCACCGTTCCTTGAACCTGGATTTCCTCCGAAAAATCGCCCGTATGCAACGGACCCCACTCCATCTTCATGGTTTTGAATTGTTCTTCGGTCAGCTCAATTTCTGTTGTTTGCTCGGGCGCTTCGCTGACCTCAATCCCTCCATCTGAAGAATCGTTTTTTGAACAGGAGGCAAGCAAAAACAATCCAAAAATTAGCCCTACTGAAAAGAATTTATTTCTAGATTTCATGAGATAGTGAAGTAAATAAGTTCGAGTTGATTGAGTAAATAATCCCGCTTGGACTGAAGGTACTGCAGGTCTAGCGATTGCGAATTTTCGATAAGTTGTACGTACTGGATGAAATCAATTTCTCCTTCAGCAAAGGAGCGAATCGCCTGCTCACGCAACTGGTCACCCAATTGCTTTCCTTCCGTCTCGTAGTACTGAATGACGGACAGCTGCTGGGCTAAAGTGGATTGAAGTGCGCGAGATTGACTTTCTAAACGAGATTGAAAATTAACTGCTTCCCAGTCCAGTTGCTGCTGCATGCTTTTGCTAGATTTCACCTTAGCTGATTGGGCGCCGAAAAATAACGGGATACCCAACCCCACTTCGAATCCGGGATAAATTTTTGAGCCCGCAGCAAGGTTAGTTCCACGGAATAAATTGACCTTCACATCAGGTAGAAATGCCTGTTGCTCTACTCTAGTTTGGAACAATGCCTGTTGCTTGCCTGCCTCGTACCAGGAAATTCCGGGATGTCCCTCCTGAGAATTTACATCGGCTAAAATCACAGGTTTGGAGGAAATAGTGAGTTCACCCTCAGCCTCACCCTCCCACTGGATCAGGCTGGCCATTTGAATCAAGGCCTTCTTTTTTTCACTTTGAGCCTCCGATTTACGAAGCTCAATTTCTTTTTGTTTACTCTCGGCCGTTAGCTTTTCAAGCAGCGTAGCATCGCCCGTTTCTAATCGCCTTGAAGCCGCTCGAGCAAAAGAAACATACAGACTATCTAGATAGTCAAACCTTTTCTCCAATTCCATCCAATACTGAGCTTGGATAAAAGTCCTGCTTACTTCCTTTTTTAGCGCACGCACATCCAGCTCTAGCCGGGCTTCTTCCTGCCGCTGGCCTGCTTTTAAATAATTCTTTTGGGTAGCATAGACACTGGGGAATTCAAGCCCTTGACGGATGCCCCAAACCCGATTGAATACCCCATTTTCGGCAATGTCGTTTTGATCCTGCGCATGGTACACCTCCGTTCGTCCCAGGTTCCAGGCTGTACCAGTCATGGCCTGAACCGACTCCAAACGCTTTTGGGAGGCCTGTAAGAGTGGGTTTTGCTTTTCGGCACGCGTTAGTGCTTCCTCCAAAGTCAATTCCTTGGTGTCTTGTGCCCAGGAAAAAGCAAGTGGAGCAAGAAGAAACAAAAGAACCAAAGCTCCTTTATTTGGAAGCGGAACGGTAGTGTTCGTTTTTCTAGAATTGAACAAGACATAAAGCACAGGGAGTACCACCAAGGTAAGGAGGGTGGCAGAAATAAGGCCGCCCACCACCACGGTGGCCAATGGCCGCTGCACTTCTGCTCCGGCGGAACCAGATAGCGCCATCGGTAAGAAGCCCAAGGCCGCTGCCGAAGCAGTCAGTAATACGGGTCGCAAACGCTCTGCAGCACCGACAGTCACGAGTTCACGAAGGGAAGTAAATCTAGAAGCCATGGATTTAAAGTGTTCAATCATCACAATGCCATTGAGAACCGCAATGCCAAATAGAGCAATGAATCCTACTCCAGCAGAAATACTAAAAGGCATGTCCCGAAGCCAGAGCAAGACCACACCTCCAATGGCGGAAAACGGAATCGCTGTGTAAATCATAAAGGCATCTCGAGCGGAAGAAAAAGCGAAGTACAACAGCACAAAAATCAAGATCAGCGCGATGGGCACAGCAATTAAGAGTCGATTTCTAGCTTGCTGCAAATTTTCAAATTGACCACCATAATCCACTCGGTACCCCTCAGGAATGGTGACTTTGGTTTTCACAATCGCTTGAATGTCGTCTACTACGGACTGGAGGTCACGATTTCGAACATTGACCCCGACCACCACTCTTCGTTGGGTATTGTCGCGCGAAATTTTTGCAGGACCCTTGGTGTAACTGATTGTTGCCAATTCTGACAGAGGGATGCTTCCTCCCATGGGAAGTTGAATGGCTGCATTCTCGAGATGCTCGATGTCTTTTCGATAGGGTTCATCAAAACGAACTACCAATTCAAATTGCTTTTCGCCCTCAAAGACCGTTCCTGCACTTAGCCCCGCAAAGCCCATGGTCACGACCTGATTGATCGCCTCCACATTTAAGCCGTACTTGGCGATTTTAGCGCGGTCGTATTCGATTTTCATCTGGGGAAGCCCATCTACTTTTTCAAGAATGATGTCTGCCGCTCCTTCTACTCCCTGGATGGCAGCTTCAATTTCTTCAGCGGTTTGCAGCAACACATCCAAGTCCTCTCCCACCACCTTGATGGCCAAATCAGCACGGACACCTGTGATCAATTCGTTAAAGCGCATCTCAATCGGCTGGGTAAATTCATAATCCATACCAGGGATAGCTTCCAATGCCTTTTTAAATTTCTCTGCCAACTCGTCTTTGGTCTCGACAGTGGTCCATTCACTTGGAGGATGTAGCGTCACAATCACATCACTCTCCTCCATAGACATGGGATCCGTTGGGATCTCGGCTGCGCCGATACGCGTCACTACCTGCTTGACCTCAGGGAATTTCATCAGAATTCGCTCCATCTCCGTAATGGTCTCTACCGTATTGGTCAAGCTAGTTCCTGTCTTCAAAAACGGTTGAATTACAAAATCCCCTTCGTCCAAGGTGGGTACAAACTCCGAA
>JBIIGH010000041.1:0-13213 GCA_044236565.1 Algoriphagus sp.
GCGAACGCAAACCTCTTGGGGTGAGGAGTTTGGATTTGACAATTTCCAATACTTTATCACATTTTTCTTCCTCCAAAATTCGATAGGGTAGGGAAGTTGCAAACAACATGTTGGGCCGAATAGACCAATCTTTTTCTTCTCCATCGACCACATCCGCTAGGTAGCCATAGTCCCAAGACCAGAATTCCCGATCAAAAGATTCCTTTACTTTGGCGGCTAGGGTACCATATTCTTCCTCACCACTCAGTTCATGGTAGAAGCACAAGGCATTGTACCACAGGGCTTGAATTTCTACTGGGCAACCGATTCTCGGCGTAACGGGGCCATCTGGAGTGATCGCATCCATCCAGGTGAGCGCTAGGCCCTCTTGGCCACCCCAAATCAGACCTGAAGGGAGCATGTGAATGTTAAAGTCTGTGCCTTCCTTGAATCCTTCAATAATCCCTCGGAGTTTGCCTAGGTAACGATCCTTTACGGTCTTTTGATCTCCAGTGTACTGAATGTAGGTTTGGAGGGACCAAAAAAACCAGAGCGGAGCATCCATGGAGGTCATGTTGGTGTAATCTCCACTTCCAATATTCGGGAAAAGAGCACCTTTCAGATCCTTGGACATGGTGTCCATAATTGCCAAAAAGGTTTCAGGTTCGCCTGTGGCCAAGGTTAAGCCCGGAGCAGCGATGAAGGTGTCTCTACCCCACCATCCAAACCAAGGGTAGCCTGCTATGATACGGACATCCCCGTCTCGCTGTCGGATAAACTGTCCAGCAGAATTTTTAAGGCAGTTTTCAAAGTTATTTCGAGGAATTCGGCGTGCGATTTCCTTGCTGAAAGCATTGGCTCGGGTTTCTGGATCTGCATCGGTCAGGCCTGCAGAAAAAATGACTGATTCTCCTTTGCTGATTTCAAATTCTAGGCATCCCGGAACGAATAGGTCTTCTTGGTAGTCGTAGCCTCGCTCTCGTTCTTGGATGTACTCCAGGTTGTGGTACCAGTCCGGTTGGGAATGGAAAGTTGCTTCCTTGGATAGCTGCATGTACAGCGGATCGTAGTTGGGATACAATTGAAACTTTACTCCATTTGCAACCACCTCGTAGGCTTTATTGATGCGATCGTTGGCTTTTTGAAGTTGGTGGTAGCCCCGAAAAGCGAGGAAAGGCTGGATGCGCAACGTAGTGGGCGAATGGGCCTCCAGTAAGGTATAGCGAATCATCACCCGATCTCGATTGGAGTCGAGAATCAATTCTTTTTGTAGAAGCACACCTCCCACGCGGTAGGTCAGTTTGGGGATCGGTTCCGAATCGAAATCCTCCAAATACTTATGCCCTCTGGGAGAATAATTTCCTGGGTATTTGGCAATGCCTAAGTTGAAGCTGGCTCCATGCTGAATGACCGTCTCGTGTAAGGTGGAGAGCAATACGTGGTTTTGCGAATCGATTTGCGGCTGCGGTACTACGAGCAGTCCATGGTATTTCCGGGTGTTGCAACCAATGATGGTGGTGCTGGTGTAGGCCCCAGATCGATTGGTCCGAATAATTTCCCGCTCTAGGGAATAATTTAAATTGATTAATTGGGACTTATCAAAATGGATATAGCTGCTCATTGGGAAAAATTGAATTCAACTAAAAATAAGCTATTGCTGGGATAAGAAAAATTAAAGTTCAAAAAATAAAGGCTATGTCTCCATAACCTTTAGTAATTCTTGTATTTCAGGAATGAACCGCTTCCTTCTGCAGTTCCTCGCAGGTTTTGATGGACTCTTCAAACTTGCTGAGGTAGTTTTTAATCTGCAGGATATTTACTGGTTTCACAACCGGAAATTTCGGAGATGATTTAAACAGAGTAAACATAACTGTTGGTTTAGTTTTTGTTTTCTTGACAAACGCTATGCCAAAAGAAAACGAGTCTATAAAAAAACCCCTCAAAGGAGGGGTTTTTGGGTGAAAGACCGGGCTCGAACCGGCGACCTCTGGATCCACAAACCAGCGCTCTAACCAACTGAGCTACAATCACCGTGTGGGGCTCCAATTCGCAGCTTGCCTTGAATTGGTTTGCAAAAGTAAGGACTGTCTTCCTTTGGAGCAAGACCAAGGCAATTTATTTGTGTTAAAAATACAGTTCCTCTGAATCTTGGATGCTTCTGATTGGGTTGGATTCTCAATTTTCATCCTTGCATCAACTCCTGCAAAGCTGATTTCCATCGCCAGGAAAGGGGTATCAAAGGCATGCGCTACGCCTTTTCCGAAGGATTCCGCCTTTGATTGCCTATATTTGTGTTTCTGAACCAGTCTAGGTTCCCATTTTCTCACTATTCCCTCGCTACCCAATGAGCAACGAACCGCTAGGATTTGATGCCTTCAAGCTAAACAAACAATTGCTCGATGCCGTAGCCGAATCCGGTTATACCGTTCCCACTCCAATTCAAGCACAGACCATTCCACTTGCGCTAGCAGGACATGATGTGTTGGGGATTGCGCAGACAGGTACAGGTAAAACTGCTGCCTACCTCTTGCCTCTCTTGATGAAAATCAAGTATGCGCAGGGAATGCATCCAAGAGGCGTGATTCTAGCCCCTACGCGGGAACTGGTGATGCAAATTGAAGAAGTAGCCCAGCAGTTGGCAAAATTCACGGGTCTTCGAATCGCCAGTCTCTATGGAGGATTGGGACCCAAAACTCAAATTGAGCGCGTGGAAGCAGGAGTAGACCTATTGATCTCCACGCCCGGAAGGTTTATGGACCTGTATCGAAAAGGGGCCATTTACACCAAGGACCTAAAAACGATGGTCTTGGATGAAGCCGACAAAATGATGGACATGGGATTTATGCCTCAAATCCGAGCGATTCTAGAGGTGATTCCGTCCAAGCGCCAAAACCTGCTCTTCTCCGCTACCTTTTCCGGAAGGATAGACCATTTGGCAGCAGAGTTTTTAGAATTTCCTGAGCGTGTAGAAGTAGCGCCCTCCGCGACTACCGCGGAGACGATTGCCCAAGTCGTCTACAATGTTCCCAATATTAAAACCAAGATCAACTTGCTGGCGCATTTGCTCGAGAATGAAGAAATCAACCGAGCGATGATTTTTACGCGCAGCCGAAAAAATGCGGAGTCGGTGTATTCCTTCTTGGACCGCAAGCATTTTGGAGAGATTCGAGTAATCCATGCGAATAAAGGCCAAAATACGCGAATCAACTCCATGGAAGACTTCAAGGCTGGAGATGTCAGATTGCTAGTTGCAACGGATGTAGCCTCTCGAGGATTGGATGTGACCTTAGTATCCCATGTGATCAACTTTGACGTTCCCCTCATCTACGAAGATTACGTACACCGCATTGGTCGAACAGGCAGAGCTGAGAATGAAGGAAAGGCGATCACGTTTATCAACCCAGCGGAGTCTTACCATTTTGAAAAAATCGAAGAACTTATTCGGATGAAGGTAGAGGTATTGCCCATTCCGGATGAGGTAGATGTACCCGCTACGCCTTTTGAAGAAAAACAAGGCTATGAGCGAGAGTTAGACCGCCTCAAGCAACGGGACAACCCGGACTACAAAGGCGCTTTCCATGAAAAGCGGGAGCGGCCAAAAGAAAACATTGGTAAGGGCGCAAAAGTGAAGGCGAAGAAGAAGCAAAAGAAGCCAAACCGAAACCAGCTGAAAACCAAAAACCAAAAAAATAGAGGGAAACACGGGGAGGGTTAATTCTCGAACTGGTGGGTTACTTTCACCAAGAATGCGAGAAACACCTTTGTGTTTGGAAATAGGAAAAAAAGAAGGGGCCAATTGGCCCCTTCTCTATTATCTGTCTGTTCGGGTATTGCTTCCGTCTACTGGGGTGCGCTGATCTCTATTGGCAAGGTCCCAAGCGGTATGGAAGATCAAATGTGCCCGCTTGCTCATCAAAGGAAATTCAATTTTGTCTACCGTATCGGTTACCTGGTGGTAGTCGTCGTGTACCCCGTTGAAGAAAAAGATCACTGGGATATTAAACTTAGCGAAGTTGTAGTGGTCAGAACGGTAGTAAAAACGATTGGGATCGTCTTCAGCATCGTATCTGTAATCTAGGATCAAGTTGGTGTAGGTGATGTTGTTGTACTCATTGATTTTTTTCAATTGAGAGGAAAGCATCTCCGAGCCGATCACATATACATAGTCCTTGTTTGCTTCTTTCTGGTATTCGTAATCGATTCTGCCCACCATGTCAATGTTGATGTTATTGACCGTGTTTGCAATCGGGAAAACAGGGTTTTCAGAGTAGTACTCAGAGCCCAACAATCCTTTTTCTTCACCAGTTACATTCAAAAACAAAATGCTTCTTCTTGGCTTCACGCCATCTTTGGCTGCCAATGCAAAGGCTTCAGCAATTTCCATCACAGAAACTGTTCCTGAGCCATCGTCATCTGCACCATTGAATGCATCGCCAGTAGCACTTACGCCCACGTGGTCGTAGTGAGAAGAAATCACCAATACTTCTTCTTTCTTATCTGTTCCTTCCAAAAAGCCCATTACATTGACTGCATCTACAGGAGTTTTAGTCTTCACGATCTGGTAGCTTGCTTTTTGCGAAGCAATGGTTTCAGGATTGGTTTTGGCTGCTTCCTTCAATGTCTCTACAGATGCACCAAACAATTGAGCCATCTTGTCTGAACTCACCATGAATACTGGACGTTGCTTGATCTCTTGATCAAAGCCAATTCGGCCATTGCCAGCCATGGACTTGTAACGATTGGCGATGCGGTCAAAATTAGCTTGTCCTTCCATGGTCACAATCACGATGCCAGCAGCTCCAGCGTCCATCACTTTTGTCACCAAGTCATTGCTTCGTACTCCCACAGCCCACAGTCCTACGAGTTTGCCCTTTACGTTCACTTTGGCAAGGTTTTCATCGTTTACCAAGCCTAAGAACACGAGGTCTGTTTTCACTGCTTTCGCTAGATTGCCGTCTCCAGTAAATACAAAGTCCGTGTTTTCCACCAACTTGGTTTTTCCAATCTGAAGACTCACTTGTGTGAAGCGGGAACTTACCAATGGAACATTCTGGAAGTAGCTACCCGCATTTGGGGCGGTTAAGCCTAAGCCTTTGTAAAAATCAGCCAGGTAGTTGGCGGCAATTTTTCCTTCTGGAGAACCGGTATCACGGCCCTTCATCTCATCGGATGCCAGATAAGTCAGGTGCTTGGTAAGATCCTCCACCGTAATGGTGTTGGCATACTTTACTTGAACAGGGTTTTGAGCCCAGGCTGTCGTGAGGGTTGCAAACCCCAATACAGCACTCAATAGGTATTTATTTTTCATTTTTTTTCGATTAAGGCCCTAAGCTAGCTATTTTTTTTGCCCTCAAAAAAACCGCTTATCAATTCTGCGTGTTATGGTATAAATTTTTGAAGTTGTACCTCGGCAATTCCTTGCGGAAAGTATACCTTTGTACTCGTAAAATCGGAAAGAATTCACACCCAAATAGTTCATACGTTCTACCCCTTACTTATGCAGATCAATCTTAACACTGCTGTCAAATTTGAGAGCAGACACAATGGCCCGACAGAGGCAGAAGTTGCAGCGATGTTGGAAAAAATCGGAGCCTCAAGCTTGACCGAACTCATCAACCAAACTGTACCTCAATCCATTCAGTTGGAGCGGCCACTCCAGCTTCCAGCAGCCCAGTTGGAGTCTGAATTTTTGAAAAATTTCAAAAAATTAGCTTCCAAGAACAAGGTATTTTCTTCTTTTATCGGTTTGGGGTATTACGATACGCAGGTGCCAGGAGTGGTACTTCGTAACGTCTTGGAAAATCCAGGATGGTACACCGCCTACACTCCTTACCAAGCTGAAATTGCACAAGGTCGATTGGAGGCCTTGATCAACTTCCAGACAGTAGTCATTGAGTTGACAGGAATGGAACTTGCCAATGCATCCTTGCTCGACGAAGGCACTGCTGCTGCGGAAGCCATGACCATGCTTCATGCCGTGAAGCCTCGAGAGAAGAAAAATGCCAACACCTACTTTGTAGATGAGAAGGTATTCCCTCAGACCAAGGCCTTGTTAATTACTCGTGCGGAGCCTATAGGCATCAACTTGGTGTTTGGACCTTTGTCTTCTTTGGATTTAACGGATCCAGAATTGTATGGAGCGATGTTCCAATATCCAAATATGGATGGCGAAGTAGTAGATTACACCTCCTTGGTGGCAGCTGCAAAAGAAAATAAGGTATTGACTGCTTTTGCTTCTGACCTTTTGGCATTGACGCTATTGACACCTCCAGGTGAAATGGGAGCAGACGTGGTGGTAGGTTCTGCCCAGCGTTTTGGGGTACCCATGGGTTATGGTGGACCACATTCCGCATTTTTTGCAACCAAAGAAGAATTTAAGCGCCAGATTCCTGGCCGTATCATTGGGGTTTCCATTGATCGAGCTGGAAACAAAGCCTATCGCATGGCGCTGCAAACTCGTGAGCAGCACATCAAACGTGAAAAAGCAACTTCCAACATCTGTACTGCACAGGTATTGCTTGCCGTAATGTCAAGCTTTTATGCGGTGTATCACGGACCTACAGGTCTAAAAAATATTGCACTTCGTACCCATGGCCTTGCCAAGTTGACTGCGAAAGGATTGGAGAAATTGGGCTTTACCTTAGGCACTAACTCCTATTTTGATACCTTGATGGTGCAGGTAGATGCTGCTACACAAACCAAGGTGAAGGCACTTGCTACAGAGGCAAAAATCAACTTTAGGTACCAAGAAGGTGCAGTTTTCATTGCATTTGATGAAGCCAAAACCATTGCAGATGCCCAACAAGTACTCGCAATTTTTGCAGGTGCCAAGGGTCTAAGCTCTCCTTTCAGTGCAGAAATGGCTGATTCCCTTCAATTGGAATGGCCAGCTGCGCTAGTGCGAACCTCTGCTTACCTTACCCATCCGGTATTCAATAATTACCACAGCGAGCATGAAATGCTCCGCTACATCAAGAAGCTAGAGTCTAAAGACCTTTCCTTGGTGCATTCCATGATCTCCTTGGGTTCTTGCACCATGAAGTTGAATGCAACTGCAGAAATGATCCCGGTAACCTGGCCTGAATTTGGTCAAATCCATCCTTTTGCACCAATTGATCAGACGGAAGGCTATCAGGAGTTGTTTACCAACCTAAGAACCTGGTTGACCGAGATCACTGGATTTGCAGACACCTCACTTCAGCCTAACTCTGGAGCACAAGGCGAATATGCGGGATTGATGGTCATTCGTGCCTATCACCTCCACAGAGGCGAGGGACACCGAAATGTAGCCTTGATTCCTACCTCTGCGCACGGTACCAACCCAGCATCTGCTGTGATGGCGGGTATGAAAGTGGTATTGGTCAATTGCGATGACAAGGGAAATATTGATGTGGAAGACTTGAAGGCTAGAGCAGAAGAGCATGCAGGCGAACTTTCTTGCTTGATGGTGACCTATCCTTCTACCCACGGCGTATTTGAGGAGGCAATTCAAGAAATATGTGCGACGATCCATTCCTATGGTGGTCAAGTGTATATGGATGGCGCCAACATGAATGCTCAAGTTGGAGTAACTTCTCCAGGACGTATTGGGGCAGATGTTTGTCACCTCAACTTACACAAGACCTTCTGCATCCCTCACGGTGGTGGTGGACCTGGCATGGGTCCAATTTGCGTAGCTGCGCACTTGGCTCCCTTCCTTCCAAGTAATCCATTGGTAAAAACTGGAGGAGAGCATGCCGTATCTTCGATTTCATCTGCTCCTTACGGAAGTGCAAGTATCCTACCGATTTCCTATGCCTACATCTCCATGATGGGAGGTGATGGACTTACACGCGCTACGCAAATGGCGATCTTGAATGCCAATTACATCAAGGAGCGATTGAGCGGAAATTACCCATTGCTTTACACGGGTTCACAAGGGCGAGCAGCGCACGAAATGATTGTGGATTGCCGTTCCTTCAAAGAAGTAGGAGTGGAGGTAGAAGATATCGCCAAGCGCTTGATGGATTATGGATTCCACGCACCTACGGTTTCCTTCCCAGTGGCAGGTACCTTGATGATTGAGCCTACTGAATCTGAAACCAAAGCAGAGTTGGACAAATTCTGTGATGCGATGCTTGCCATTCGTGAAGAAATCAGAGAAATCGAAGACGGAAGAGCAGATCGAGTAGAAAACGTACTCAAAAATGCACCGCATACCGCTACCATGGTCTTGACTGGAACTTGGGAGATGCCTTATTCAAGAGAAAAGGCTGTATTCCCTGCTCCTTTTGTGAAGGAAAACAAGTTCTGGCCTACAGTACGACGAATTGATTCGGCGTATGGAGATCGTAACTTGATCTGTAGCTGTATCCCTGTAGAAGAATATGCAAGCTAATTGCAGCGCTAATTAAAACAGAAAAGGCCCCGTGCGTACGGGGCCTTTTCTGTTTCTATCAAACATGCACGTGTCGTTCGGCATGGTAGGAGGATCGGACAAGGGGTCCTGATTCCACGTATTTAAGTCCTCTTCGTAGCCCTTCTTCCTTGTACAAGGCGAAGGTGTCGGGATGGATAAATTCAGCAACTTCAATGTGCATTTTTGTGGGCTGTAGGTATTGGCCCAGCGTGAGGATGTCACAGCCATTTGCAGCCAAATCATCCATTGCTTGGTAGAGTTCCTCTTTGGATTCTCCAAGACCCAGCATGATACCAGTTTTGGTTCGTTTGCCAGCTTCTTTGGTCAGCTTAATCTGTTCCAAGGAACGCTCGTATTTTGCTTGGGGGCGTACCATGCGGTACAGCCTGCCCACTGTTTCCATGTTGTGTGACACTACTTCCTGTCCACCTTCAATCATGCGGTACAGCGCATCCCAATTGCTTTTCACATCTGGAATGAGTGTTTCGATGGTAGTGGATGGCGATAGTTCTTTGGTTAGGACGACTGTTTGATACCAAATCTCTGCTCCTCGATCCTTAAGTTCGTCTCGATTTACCGAGGTGATGACTGCATGTTTTACGCCCATCAACTGAATTGCTTCTGCCACCCGTCTTGGTTCGTCGGTATCGTATTCATTGGGTCTTCCTGTAGCAACCGCACAAAAAGAGCAAGATCGGGTACATACATTTCCCAAGATCATGAAGGTTGCGGTTCCAGCACCCCAGCACTCACCCATGTTGGGGCAATTTCCACTTTCGCAGATGGTATGTAATTTATGTTGATCTACCAGTTTCCGCACCTTAGCATATTCGGTCCCAACGGGCAGCTTTACCCGAAGCCAATCGGGTTTTTTGCGTCTGGTGGCTTCTTCAGAGATAACAGGTAATTCAATCATGGGATTACAATTTGTTGCAAAGGTAATTTAGGGCCGACAAAAACTCGCTTTTTTGAATTACTTTCTAAAGCCAAAGAATAAAGTAAAGTAGGCGGACTGGAAAAATTGATTGTTGTCAGCGGTCTGGATAAGTGGAATTTTTTTCTGGAATCCTTCAAGCTGGTAGCCTACTTCTAGCCCGGTGGCATTGCTTTTAAAAACCCCAAACTCAAAGTGGAGCGCTGCTTTTGCCATTGCGCCAATGGCAAGCTTTGACTGCCCTACCCCTTCCAAAAGTCTGCCCGTTCCTAGAATATTGAACCTGCTTTGGTGAATAGCGGGATCATAGGGTTCTACCACTGTTTCTACTCGATTTATGGCATACTCAATAAAGTAGGGTGCAATAAGACCAATTGAAGGGCCGACAGCTGCAAGGGCTGATACTTGCACGCCTTGATTCGGAGCTTTCTTGAATAAAATAACTTCCCTTCCGTAATGTGGACGTATCGCGTAGAGGTAATTTGATTTACCAAAGATGTAATTGTTTCCCGTTACGGTGGTGTACCGAACTTCCTTGGGGTGTTTTACATTGGCGAGTTCAAGCCCGAAGTAGGCAAACTGCGAATCGTCGATTCTGCTTCCTACTTTTATGGCAAAACCACCAATCATCCCACCGTTGGTGTTCTTATTGATTCCCAGTAAGTATTCCCGATCGTATTCGTAATTGCCCGTGTCTTCGCGCTGAGCCAAAACGGGTAGCGTTGATAGCACGAAAAATGAAAGGAATAGGAAATTCAGCTTACTCATTCGCATTGGTCGAAAATAAGGCCCTATTTTTGATTAGATATCTATACAACTGAATTTTAAAAGTAAGAGTTTATGCCCACTATAAAAAGTTCGTACTTAGGGAACTTAAGAACCCAAGCGACCCATGTCCTTTCAGGAAATGCACTATTGACCGATGCGCCTTTAGATAACAATGGAAAAGGGGAAGCTTTTTCCCCCACCGACTTGGTTTGTGCTGCCTTGGGGAGTTGTATGGTGACAATTATGGGGATTGTGGCAGAGCGAGAGGGGGTTTCCTTGGAGGGATTATCTTGGGAAATTACCAAGATCATGCAAAGTGACCCGAGAAAGATTCAAGAAATTCAAGTGGCCTTTCATTGGTCTGGCGCCGCATTCACTCCTGCAATGAGTCAAAAATTAAAAAATGCAGCCCGCACCTGTCCAGTAGCCTTGAGTTTGGATCCTGCGCTTACCCAAACGATCAGTTTTGATTTTTAAAAAGCAAGTAGAGTTGAGTCCCCTTTCTTCGAAAGAAATAAACCCAAAGAATTATGTCATTTCTATTTGAAAGTTTTAGTGGATGGAAGAAATATGCTGAAGAGCAGTCTTTGTCCTTAGTTGATGTAGTGCTCGAGTACGAGGTGTCTCAAAAAGGAGCTACCCAAGAGCAGATTTGGCAAGGCCTTCAAAAAGCCTATCAGGTGATGAAAGATGCCGTAAAGACCGGTTTGGAAGAGGAAATGAATTCTCGTTCAGGCATGATCCGAAGCGGTGCTAAGAAAGTATATAACCATCCCCTGACGGTCCTTTCACCTGAATTTCAGCGTTTGATCTCCAGAGCCTTGGCCGCCAAGGAGGTCAACTCTTGCATGGGTCGTGTAGTGGCTGCGCCTACTGCTGGGGCTTCGGGAATACTTCCAGGCACTTTGGTGACTTTGCAAGAAATTCACGGCCTCTCAGATGCCAAGATTTGTGAAGGGCTGTTGATTGGTGCTGGGATAGCCTTGATTATCGAGCAAAAGGCAAGTTTGGCTGGTGCAGTCGGCGGATGCCAAGCAGAAACGGGTTCGGCTGCAGCCATGGCCGCAGGAGCGATTGTTTATTGTTTGGAAGGGACGACGGATCAACTTTTTAATGCAGTAGCCATCACTATTCAGTGCATGTTGGGGCTTGTTTGTGATCCCGTGGCAGGCCTGGTGGAAGTTCCTTGTGTTGTTCGGAATGCCAGTGCTGCAGCGATTGCCTTTAGTTCGGCACAAATAGCCTTAGCGAATGTAAGTGCAGTAATTCCCGTGGATGAATGCATTGAAGCAATGGGAGAGATCGGGGCATCCATGGAAAGCAGATACAAGGAAACGGCTATGGGAGGACTGGCAGCGACCTTGACTGGTCAAGAAATTTCCAAGCGGGTCTTGATTCAAGATATTGAGATACTTCCCGATGCGGAATCACTGGAGTAGGGCGCTTATTGGGGGAAATAGTAAAAGCCATTCGATGGAAAAACTAAAGATGGCTCCCCAGATGAGTCCGCTGATTAGCATGTAAAACAAAATCTTCTTTTTGTCTGATCCAAAGGAAACTAGGATTAACGTACCTCCAATGGGAGTGAGGAGTATAGGTGTAAGCGCTGCAATTCCTACTTCTCCGTAAGCTCCCCAAATTCGGACAATACGGCGATTTTTTTTTGTAAACACCTTCTTTTGTGTAGTGCTTCTCGCTTGCAGGGCTTTTTTTACCCGTGTTCCAAGAAAGGTAAAAAAGGTAACACTGCTCATCATCCCCAAAACGCTGACGCCAATAATCTCCCAGGGACTATATCCTGCTGCAGCGCCTAGTACAGGTCCAGCAAAAAACTTGACTAGACAAAGTAAGTAGATTCCAATAAAGGTAAAGAAAGCTTCGCTCATCTTGGGGTTTAGGCTGGGTGATGTGATTTTGGAGTTTGTAGGATGCGAAGCTAGGCATTAATCCGAACGTCAGAAAATTTCAATTCTTTCCTTTGGTGAAGGCCACTTATTGTAGGTGTTTGCTACTGATTTAAGGGGGGGGTGTTTGCTTTTAAGAATGTTTTGGTTAGAGCTTCTCCCCAAAGGCTAAATCTCCAGCATCTCCAAGTCCGGGAACGATGTAAGATTTTGAATTGAGCTTTTCATCTAGGGTGCCGAGCCATAAACTGTATGAAATATTCAGGTGGCTGGACAGGTACTCCACACCTTCGGGTGCGGCGAATGCTGCGACGATATGGATGGCTTTGGGAGTTCCATGTTCCAAAAGGGTTTTGAGAGCGGTCACACAGGATGTGCCTGTGGCGAGCATGGGGTCTACAAGTATAAGAACTTTATTATCCAGTTGGGGACTTGCATGATAGCCAAGGTTCACGCCTATTTCCCCTCCGTCCTCCTGCCGAAAAGCACCGATAAATCCACTTTCGGCTTGGTCAAAACTATTCAGGAATCCTTGGTAAAATGGTAATGCAGCTCTCAAGACAGCTACTAGGACTACCTGGTCAACAGGTAATTCCATTTGTGTGCTTTGCAAGGGAGTTTGTACTTCTTTAGTTTGGTAGCTTAGGGTTTTGGAAACTTCGTAAGCGAGGAGCTCTCCTAGTCGTTCTAAATTCTTCCGAAAACGCATTCGGTCTTGCTGCGTATGAATATCTCGGAGTTCGGCTAAAAATTGATTCGCTATAGAAGGCTGATCTGAGAGAATAAACATGATTAAATCTACTGAAAAAGTTTGAATAAAAATGAGCTACGGCCATGCCCATTTTAACATGCAACATCCATTTCTGAATCCTAGAAACAAAAAAAAAGGCTGGATTTTATCCAGCCTTCTTGTATCTATTCGAGGAATAAATTACTTCACTTCGAAGCTTGCTCTTCTTGATAGCTGTCTTGCGTCAGCAGAAGATTTGTCAACTGAAGTATCTTCACCGTATCCTTTGTAGGTAATTCTAGAAGCATCAACTCCTGAAGCTACAAGCAAATCATAAACTGCTTTTGCTCTATTTTCAGAAAGTTTGATGTTGTAATCTTCAGGACCCAATTCGTCTGCGAATCCTTTAACTTCAACTTTCACACCTGGATTTCTCTTCAAGAAGTTTGAGATGTACTGAGCAGCACTGATAGAGTAAGCAAGTGGCTTGTCGCTGTCAA
>JBIIGH010000242.1:0-3477 GCA_044236565.1 Algoriphagus sp.
CCCATCGGGACTGATGGCCAAAGCAGCCTGATTCAGCCCCTCTTCATTTTGAAATTCAGGTAAAGGTTGGATGCTGCCCGCATCCACTTTTAACCCTTCTGCACGGGTTCGGAAAAGCTGGTGGTAGGGTGTGCCAGTGGCAGCATAGAGACTTGAGGAAGCTCTGCCTGAAGTAAAATATAAAAACTCTTCACTTAGGATGGGGGCATAATCTGCTCCTGCTGTGTTGAGCTCTCGGTAATTGACCAACTGGTAATTTGGATAATACTCTCCAATCGAAGCAGCTAGCTCCAATGATCTGAGCTCTTGCTTCACACGGGCGAGCAGGCGATCGTCTGAAGTAAGCAAGGCTGCTTGCTCAAACGCCTTTTTGGCCGATTCAACTTGCTGATTTGCTTTGTGACTTTGGCCGAGGTGGAAGTAGGAATCAAAGGTAGGTTCAGCCGCTACTAGCGCCTCGTAATGTGGGGTGGAGGCTTCGATGCGATTGGAAAGGCGGTAACTCTCAGCCATGACCTGTCTTGCTCTCAAGTTGCTGCTGTCTTTGGCTAAAACTTGTTTGAAGGTGCCTATGGCAAGCTGGTATTGACCGGAAAGAAACTGTTCGTTTCCTTTTTCCAAAAGGCTTTTACAGCCTCCGAGGAGCAGGAGAAAGCAAAGTGCTAGGTGAAAAAAAATCGGTTTCATTGGACAGCGGCTGTAGTCTGAGGTTGAATATGGGCAATTAATTTGGAAAATGGGAGGACAACCAGCTTTTTCGTACCGGTATCCACAAGCTCCTTAGATCGGCTTTGGTCTGCAAAGCGGGTTGCACCACCTCAAGATCCGGGGTGATTTGTCCCATTGCAATTTTGGACTTCAGTCCCAATGCAGGCAGCACGCGAAGCGCTCCATCCCCATCCTTTAGGGTAACTTTCCCTTGGTTGACCAAATCCAAATCAAGTGCTTGCTCCAAGCCTTGCAGCGCGCGTACCGATGAGTCAATGGAGCATCCAGAGGCTCCCAACTGACTTTCATCTACCGCCAAAACCAGGAGTTGCTCGTGTAAAATTTCGAAGGAACTCGGCATCTCCTTGCCATGGGTAGCCCAACCGGCACAGAGATCTTGCAAGGTCTTTCGGATTACCTCCTGCTCAGCAACTGAAAATTTGCGCGAGGAGGCATAAATCCAAATGCGGGAAGAGTCTGGTAATTGGTCAAAAGGTTGGTACATAAGTCAATTCGTATCTTCAAAGAAAAACCCTTTCTGCATAACGACAAAAAGGGTCTTTTGGATTCAAATCTAAAAATTAAATTCCCATATCCTTCGCAATCATTTCAGCGAGGTCATAGACTTTTACTTCCGCTTCCTTGTTTTTGTTTTTGATCCCATCGGTCATCATGGTTAAGCAGAAGGGACAACCTACCGCAATGGCCTGTGCTCCTGTCGCCAAAGCCTCCTCGGTACGTTCGATGTTGATGTCCTTTTTGCCAGCTTCTGGCTCCTTAAACATCTGAGCACCACCCGCCCCACAGCAGAGCCCTTTGGTACGGCAACGCTTCATTTCCACAAGCTCCACATCCAGGGCTTTGATTACTTCGCGAGGTGCCTCGTAGACCTCATTGGCGCGACCGAGGTAGCAAGAGTCGTGAAAGGTGATTTTCTTACCTTTAAACTCTCCTCCACCTTGCAGGGTCACTTTGCCTTCGTTGATCAGCTGCTGGAGAAACTCCGAGTGGTGAATCACTTCGTAGTTTCCGCCGAGTGCTGGGTATTCATTTTTGATGGTATTGAAGCAGTGCGGACAGGCGGTGACCACTTTTTTGACCTCGTAGGCATTCATCACTTGGATGTTGGCCACGGCTTGCATTTGAAACAGAAATTCATTGCCAGCGCGTCGAGCGGGATCTCCCGTACAGGCTTCTTCAGGGCCAAGTACTGCAAAACTTACCCCTACTTTATTCAAGATTTTTACAAAAGCCTGGGTGACGGCCTTGTAGCGTTCGTCGAAGGAACCGGCACAACCCACCCAAAAAAGAACTTCCGGCGTCTGTGCATTGGCGGCCATTTCGGCCATGGTGGGAACAGTATAAGTAGACATGTTTTTGATACTAGAGGTTGGATACAAGATGCAAGACCAAATGGACTTTCAGGCATCCCTTATTTCATTTCTTCTTCTTTTACTTTTTCGGACCAGTTGAAGCGGTCGGATGGACTAAACTTCCAAGGTGAAAAGCTTGTTTCCATATTTTGGAACATCGCATTCCATTGAGCAGGAGTGCCCGATTCCTCCATGGCCACGTAGCGGCGCATCTGCAAAATAATCGACAAGGGGTCGATATTGATTGGGCAGGCTTCCACACAGGCATTGCAGCTCGTACAAGCGTTGATCTCCTCCTTACTGATGTAGTCTCCCAAGAGTGACTTGCCATCCGCGAGGCCTGGACCTCCAGCATCGATGCTTTTACCCACCTCCTCAGCACGGTCGCGAACGTCCATCATAATCTTGCGCGGGGAGAGTTTTTTGCCGGTCAAGTTTGCAGGGCACTCGGAACTGCAGCGACCACACTCCGTACAGGAATAGGCATTGAGTACATTTACCCAGCTGAGGTCATTGATATCTTTGGCACCAAAGCGGCCAATTTCCGCAGGAGGGGCAGATGGGTTTTCCACAGGGATGCCCAACATCATGTTCACTTCCTGAGTCACCTCGGGCATGTTGGTCATCTCACCCTTGGGCTTCAGGTTTGCATACCAGGTATTGGGGAAGGCCAAGAAAATATGCAGGTGCTTGGAATAAGTTACATACACTGCAAAAGCCAAAATACCGGCAATGTGAAACCACCAAGCAAAGCGCTCTACAGCCACCAAAGCACCCGTTGATAAGCCCTCGAAAAGAGGTTGAAGAAAGCTACTGAAGAAGAGAGGGCCTAGAACTTGGTAATGCGCATCTCCTCGGCCAGCCAAAATCTGATCCGTAGCATTCATGGTCAGGATGGCAAACATCAAGATAACTTCGATCACTAAAATCAAATTGGCATCCAGCGCCGCCCAACCTTTGAGTTCCGGCTTGGTAAATCGCTCCACCTTCATCACATTTCGTCGTACCAAAAAAGCCACGCAGGATAGCAGTACCGCCACAGCTAGAAATTCAAATACATTGATCGCCACGGTGTACAGAGATCCCAAGTAGGGAGCAAAGAGACGGTGCGTGCCCAATAGTCCGTCGAGCACAAACTCCAATACTTCCAAGTTGATGACCAGGAACCCCACATAAATCAACAGGTGTAAAAAGGCAGGAACCAAGCGTTTGAACATTTTCTGCTGACCCAAGGCCACCAGCAGCATCGCTTTCCAACGGTTTTCGGGTTGATCATTTCGGATCTCCGCCTTACCTAAAAGAATGTTTCGTCGAAGAAATTGGATCCTTTTACTCAAGATAAAGCCCGCAACACCCAAAATAAGGACAAATGCAAGTTGTGGTAAAATGCTCATAT
>JBIIGH010000243.1:0-3440 GCA_044236565.1 Algoriphagus sp.
TACCAAAGTAAAATAGGACGGGAATGCACAGCACCAAACTGATCCAGCGCCCAGGTTCCCAATGCATAAAAAACATGCCCAAGACAACGATGGGTAGGGTTGCAATCGCTGCTCCGAGGGTTTGTCTCTTGAGTTGCTGGTAATTTTTCTCCTGGGCTTGCCGAACAGATTCTCCCAGTTCCTGGGTACTGATCACCAATCCGTAACCTACTTCTTGGAGTGCTTGGTCAATTCCTTGAGGCGTTATCCGTACATCCCAGGTTACCGAAAGAGTCGACGTGGCATAGTTGACTGAGGCCTCTTGAATGCCTTCCGTATGCATCAGGATCGTTTCCACGCTGGAGGCACATGCCGTACAGGTCATTCCTGTCACGGGAAATCTATCTTTGCTAAATGTGGGTTGAGCAGAATTCATGGCCTGTAATACTACCTAAAAAGGCTATTTTTGGAAACTAAAGTTCCAAAAATAGTCATAACTACTTGCCAACACCCGAAACCCCGGAGAGGATTACATTTCGAGAATTTGCTGGATGTCTTTGGCAGATCCGAATAGCACGAGAATATCTCCAGCCTCAATTTTGGTGTCTCCATTGACTACACCTGCCACTTTTTTGATAATTGATTTTTTACCGAGCATGTTGGTACGCTCGATCTCATGAATGATGGTGATGACCGTCACTTTGTATTCTTTACGGAGGTTGGTTTCCTCCAAGGTCATCCCTACGTAGCGCTCAGGGGTTTTGACTTCAATCACGTTGTAGTCATCCGAAAGATCTAGGGAATCGAGTACATTTTTCATCTGCAATCGCTTGGCCATGCGCTCGGCGGAGTCTTCTTCTGGATGTAAGATCTCCGTGACGCCAATGGCTTTGATGACCGTTTCGTGGACGTTGTTGATGGCGCGGCTGATCAGGCGAGTCACGTTGAGTTGCTTGAAGATGGCGGTAACCATGATGGAGGATCCCACATCTTCGCCAATGGTGATAATGACCGCATCGGCTTCCTTGTAGGGAAGCGTTTTTACCGTTTCCTCATCGGTGCAATCCATGAGGATGGCATGGGTGATTTTGTCTTTCACCTTCTCGATTTTCATTTCGCTGGAATCCACGCCAACAACTTCGTGACCCATTTCGGTGAGGCGGGCGGCAAGAAAGCCACCAAAGCTTCCCATACCGATGATGATGTATTTCATAGCAACTGTATTAAGAGATGAATACGGTTTCCTGCGGGTATTTGTAGCGCAGAGACCGGGTTTTTCTGATAAAGGCAACCAATACGGTGAGGGTACCGACCCTTCCCAAAAACATGATTAAAGAAATGACTAGTTTGGACCCTGTGGTAAGTTTGGCGGTAATTCCCAAGCTCAAGCCTACTGTGGCAAAGGCCGAAAATACTTCAAAGGCGACATCCAAAATATCCAGTTCTGGATTGAAAAAGAGGACCATAAACACGCCCATCCCAATCACTAAAAAGGAGAGGAGAATAACTGCGAATGCTTTTCGAACCGTTTCGGGATCGATTTGTCTGTTAAACACCTCCACCCGATCTTTTCCTTTGGCGATGCTGAGGGCATTCAAGACAGCGACTGCAAAGGTGGTCGTTTTCAATCCACCTCCCGTGGAACCAGGCGATGCACCAATCCACATCAGGATCAGGTAAATCAATACGGTAGGCAAGGCCAATTGCGTCATGTCCACTGTATTAAATCCAGCAGTTCGAGGGGTAACTGATCCAAAGAAGGCTGTGACAATTTTCCCGTAGCCTTCCAGACCTGCGAGCGTATGTTTCTCTTCAAAAATCCAATAGGTAACAAAGCCCACCACCAGCAAGATGAAGGTCGTGACGGTGGTTAGCCGTGTGTTGATGTTGAAGGTTCGTGGGGTATGGTGATAAAATGAATCTTTCTTGGTGAAGCTATTGTAGTAGTTGATGCATATCCGCTTGGCTACTTGGTAATAGGAAACGATCACAGGAAAGCCGATTCCGCCTAAAATGACGGAAATGGCCAAAATAAGGTGAATGTGGTATTCGGTACGGAAGCCCGTTTCGTAGAGCCCGTTGGTCAGGGTGGAGAAGCCGGCATTGCAAAAGGCAGAGATGGAATGAAATAGTGCGAAGTATGCGCGCTCTCCGATGGAACCGAACAAGCTTGGATCGATAATGACAAAGATGAGTCCACTTGCGAGTAGCTCAAAACCAATGGTAAAAAGGATGATTTTAACCAGCGTGGAACCAATTTTACTGATGTTGTCTTCGTTGATGTAATCTTTCAGGAAAAGCTGGCTTTGGAGCGAATGTCCTCCTTTAAAAAAGAAGCCGAAAAAGCTGGTAAAGGTCATCATGCCTAGCCCGCCGATTTGAATTAAAATCAAAATAATGGTTTGACCCATTCCTGTAAAGACAGAAGCCGTATCCACTACAATCAATCCCGTGACGCACACAGCTGAGGTTGCGGTAAAAAGAGCATCTATCCAAGTGATTCCTCCTACGGTAGAATTGGGGAGCATGAGGAGCACGGTTCCCACCAGGATAACCAGAAGAAAGCTCAAGATAAAGATTAAGGCGGGGTGGATGGACAGTTTATTGATCCCCAAACTCATGCTACTTAGTTCAATAAAGAAGAGCAGGGAAATCAATAAATTAGTAAAAGTGCCCTGATAGGCTTGCAGCAAGGTCCATCCGTCCAGCCAACCGAATTGAATGATGGCTGAAAAATGAAGTAAACAGGTGAGGACGACTTCCAAACGCAATCTGCCTTTTCTGGTGTCCTTGTAAATGAAGATAAGCCGGTACAGGTAGTTTTGTCCTAAAACAAAGAGGGCTATCCCGTAAAGGAGGGAATGAATAGGAAAGATTTCTTGATTAGGGAAACCCAGATCAAAGACCCAAACGAAAAAAATCATCAAGGTAAAAATTACCCGAATGACGCTGTTGGTTTTCTCAACCCATTTAAGGGCTCTAAGTTGTTTATCCGGATTTTTAAATAGCCCAGAGTTGCTCATTTCGTACAATCTTGGGTCAAATGTAAAAGAGATTCGGAGGAATAGCCACAAATTCCTGATTTATTAATGGGATGTCGGTTGGACTAGACAATTATTGTCAACAGTCCACCGACCACAGTCCACAGTTGATTGTGCTAGTATCCAATCTCGTATTCAAAATTTGGATGCTAAACTACATTTCACCATGAAATGGCTGTCAACTGTTAACCGTGGACCGTGGACCATTTTTGTCAACGGTTGACAGTCAACAGCCAATTGTAATTGTAGAGACAAAGTGTACTATAACCGCCATTGACGGTGGACAGTGGACCGTGGACCGTTGACCATTTATCGTCCAACCATAAAAAAAACACCACCTTCTTTCTACATTTTAAGCAAATCAGTAACTTAACGCTACACTAACCTTCTTATTTATGAAAAAAGTAAAATTTACAGTCG
>JBIIGH010000244.1:0-3420 GCA_044236565.1 Algoriphagus sp.
GTAAACGAACGAAACTTATTCCTGAACTCAAAATTGCTACGATCTCTGTTCTTCCGGCCATCTTGGACGTGATGAAGATCACCGAGATAAAGACCGTGATTGGGGTAAGCAGGTTGTTGAGGTACAAACCATAGTTGCCCATGTAAGCCAAAATGTCTTTTGTTGGCACCTGATTTCGGATGTAGGTGTCGTTTTTTTCAGTAAAATCCAGGACCAAAACCACCAGAATAAGCAAGACCACTACAAAAAAGTAGGTCTTCAAAAATTCTTTGATGATGAGTTTGTCGAGAATTTTCATATTACAATCGCGTACTTACTTTTTGGACCATGGCCGTTTTCCAACTTCCAAAATCTCCCGCTTGAATATGCTCCCTTGCTTGACCTACAAGCCAGAGGTAAAAGGATAGGTTGTGGATACTTGCGATCTGGGCAGCCAAAATTTCTTTCGAAACTGTTAGGTGCCGCAAGTAGGCCTTGGTGTAGGTGCTGCTCACTTCATTGCCTATGGCGGGGTCTATGGCACTAAAATCATCCTTCCACTTTTCATTTCGAATATTGATAATGCCTTCTGAGGTAAACAGCATGCCGTTGCGGGCATTTCGAGTGGGCATGACACAGTCAAACATATCTACACCTAGCGCGATGCACTCTAGGATATTGGCAGGGGTGCCCACTCCCATCAAGTAGCGGGGCTTCTCAACTGGCAGAATAGCAGTCACCAATTCGGTCATTTCGTACATCATCTCGGCAGGCTCACCTACCGAAAGTCCTCCGATGGCATTGCCTTCTCTACCCTGCTTGGCAATAAACTCTGCGCTTTGAACGCGAAGGTCTTTGTACACCGATCCTTGAACTATTGGAAAAAGGCTCTGGCTGTACCCGTATTTCCCTTCCGTCGCATCAAACCGATCTTGGCAGCGGAGTAGCCAGCGGTGGGTCATCTCCATGGATTGACGCGCATAGGCATAGTCGCAGGGATAGGGCGTGCACTCATCGAAGGCCATGATGATATCCGCCCCGATGCTGCGTTGGATATCCATTACATTTTCAGGGGCAAAAAAGTGCTTGGAACCATCAATATGGGATTTGAAGGTCACCCCTTCTTCCTTGATTTTTCGTGTGCCTGCAAGGGAAAATACCTGATAGCCTCCCGAATCTGTCAGCATAGGCCTATCCCAGCCAATAAATTTGTGAAGTCCACCCGCTTTCTCCAAGGTGTCCAATCCTGGTCTCAAATAGAGATGGTAGGTATTGCCTAGAATGATCTGTGCCTGAATGTCTGTTTTTAATTCACGTTGATGCACCGCTTTGACCGTTCCCGCTGTCCCCACAGGCATAAAAATAGGCGTTTGAATCGTGCCATGGTCTGTGGTAAGGGTGCCCGCACGGGCTTGGGTTAGGGTATCTTTTTTTTCTAGGATAAACTTCATTGGGACGCAAAAAGGAGCAAAAATGCCAGACTTTCTTGAAAGGGCTTACTTGTGCAAAAATATCCACTTATTCTTAAATGACTTGCTGAAATTGATTTTATATTTGCCCAGCAGAATTGACCTATGGGCCTATTTTTATTGTGGTTTTTCTTCGGTTTCGGAATACTTGTTCAAGGAGGATACCTATTCATGGTATTTTCTCGAACTGCTTGGTATTCCCGCGGGTCCAAAAAATCAGGAATCCAATATCCTGAGGAAGGAGTGACCGTATTGGTGACGGCACGGAATAAATTCCAGCACCTCAAAGTATTGATCCCAAAACTTTTTGAACAAGATTACCCCAAATTTGATGTGATGATCGTCAACGATCAGAGCACAGATCGAACCAAACGGCTATTGGAAGACCTGATGGTTCAGTACCCGAAACTTCGATCGGTTACCATCAAGTATACCCCCAAACACTGTACTGCCAAAAAATTTGCACTTGCACTAGGCATAAAAGTTGCCAAAAACGACGTCATTCTACTCACAGATGCGGACAGTCTTCCCAACTCAGATCAATGGATCCGCAAAATGACTGCCCCTGTACGAGAGGAAGGAAAAACTTTTGCGCTTGGATTTTCAAGCTTTCAAGAAAAGTCGGGCGCGTTGAACCAATGGATTCAATTTGAGACAATTTTAAAAGCGCTCTTCTACCTTTCCTTTGGACTTTGGAAATCTCCATTCATGGGGACAGGCAGAAACCTCTGTTACCGAAAAAGCTTTTTCATGGAAGTGAAAGGGTTTAGAGGATTCTGGAATGCAGAAGGGGGAGATGATTCGGTATTTATCAACACCCATGCAACTGGATCAAATACCAAGGTGGTGATTGATGCACAAGCAATTACTGTATCCGCTCCCAAAGAAAATTGGAAAGAGTACCTACAGCACGAGAAACACTTATTGCACGCCGAACGGTTTTTTCGCGTTGAAGACAAGCGAAAAATGGGTCTTTATGGCATATCCCACGCGCTCTATTGGATTGGAGGGATTGGCCTATTGATTTATTTCGGTATCGGAGTACAATGGGAATATTTTTTGGTCGTTTTGGGAATATTGGGGATTCGGTCTATTTTATTGTTCTCAATTATTAGGTCCGCCTCAAAAAACCTGCAGAGCAATTTCCCTAAAATGAATGTATTGCTAAATGATTTGTTGTACTTGGCATACTTTTGGGTCTTAGGATCTATCTCCTACCAGGCAAAAAATAGCAAATGAACGGCAACGAACGCGAATTTTCATCCAAGGCCCTTGAGGATTTTGAACTGATTGACCGAGCCGTCCAAGGAAAGGATCAGTCAGCCTATGCCACCTTGATGAAACGCTACAAGAAGGCGGTCTATTTTATGATTCTGAAGATGATTCGCGATGCAGATGATGCGGATGATCTCACCATGGAAGCCTTTGCAAAGGCCTTCCGAAATCTGGAGCGATTCAAAAAAGAATACACCTTTTCAACGTGGTTGTTTCGCATTGCGACCAACAATACCATTGACTTTATCCGAAAAAAGAAGCTCAAAACCATGAGCTTAAATAATTCTTTTTCGGATGACAACGGCAATGCCGTGACCATGGATGTGGAAGACAAAGACGACAACCCACAAGATGAGTTCATCAAATCTCAGCGCATCGAGATGGTACGCCTGTTTGTGGACAAGCTCCCAGCGAAATACAGAACCCTAGTGCAACTGCGCTACTTCGACGAGCTTTCTTACGAGGAAATCGCTCAGGAACTCGATAAGCCACTGGGAACCGTTAAAGCACAATTGCATCGTTCCCGTGAATTGCTCTATGAAATTGCTTCTGGAAAAGAAAACCAAATTTAATGAGCTCCACTAGCGCCCTAATTGCCTCCTACTTTCCTGACCTTACCGCCAAGCAGCTACAGCAATTTGAGCAATTGGAAGCCGTCTATCAGGACTGGAATGCCAAAATCAATGTGATTAGCCGC
>JBIIGH010000042.1:0-12899 GCA_044236565.1 Algoriphagus sp.
AATTGTTTGGGCAAGAAGATTTGCGGCATACAAGCGCCCCGACTTAATCACACGAGATCTGGAGCGATTTGAAGCCTTGGTCAACAATACACAGCTTCCAGTCCAAATCATCTGGGCAGGAAAGCCCTATCCCATGGACTATGGTGCTATTTCGGTATTCAATTCGTTGGTACACCTGAGCAAGCGCTTCAAGAATGTGGCCGTGTGTGTGGGCTATGAACTGGCGCTAAGCAAGCGACTCAAGCAAGCATCGGACCTCTGGCTCAACAATCCTCGCGTGCCTCGAGAAGCGTCGGGCACCTCAGGAATGACCGCTTCCATGAACGGCTCTGTCAATTTCAGCACGGACGATGGCTGGATCTGTGAATTTGCCAAGCATGGAGAAAACAGCTTTATCGTACCTCAAGCGGACTATCATAAGCTATCCATCGAAGACCAGGACGACCATGATTTGGATCACCTCTATGAGATCTTGACCAACGAGATTCTTCCGCTCTACTACAGCAACAAGCGAAAGTGGCGGGATATCGTGCAGGCAGGAATGCAAGAGGTACAGGCCAGTTTTGAAAGTAACCGAATGGCCCGAGAATACTACGAACTGATTTACAAGTAGTCCTTAAAAAACAAAAAGCCCCGTATCGCTACGGGGCTTTTGTACCAGGAGCGGGAATCGAACCCGCACGGCCAGATGGCCACAAGATTTTAAGTCTTGCGTGTCTACCTATTCCACCATCCCGGCTTCCTCTACCTTTGTAGAGTTTTCAGTCAGGTTGCCCTGATCTGAAATGAAAAAGCCCTTTTTCAAGGGCTTTTGAGCGGGAGACGAGATTCGAACTCGCGACCCCGACCTTGGCAAGGTCGTGCTCTACCAGCTGAGCTACTCTCGCATTGTGGATGCAAATGTAATCCCTCTTCATATTTTTACAAGGCAATTCCCAAGATTTTTTTCGTCACCCTCCAATTTCTTCCCTCTTTTTCTTGAAAAAACGCCCATTCTCCCCTGCGATTTCAGAAGGCTACCCCCTGCCTATTCTATTTTCTTTTTCAATTCGTGCAACTTCAGCAAAGCTTCAATTGGGGATATGGTGTTGATATCCAGCTCATCCAATAATTTTTTGGCTTCAGCCAGTTTGGGATCCATCTCAAATAACTGCAGTTGGAAATTTGATTTGGGAACAGTCGAAAGCTTTGCGTTTTTTTCCTTTGTGGATTTGTCTTTCTCCAAATGCGACATGATTTCAGAGGCACGAAGCACAATGGGATTGGGCATGCCCGCCATCTGCGCCACATGGATTCCAAAGCTGTGCTCACTTCCCCCTTCCTTTAGTGTGCGCATAAAGATGACCTTGTTGCCCACCTCCTTGACGGATACATTGAAGTTTTTGATGCGCGGAAAGTCGGCCGCCAGCTGATTCAACTCGTGGTAATGCGTGGCAAATAGGGTTTTAGCCTTGCTATTCGGATGCTGATGGAGGTACTCGACAATGGACCAGGCGATCGAGATGCCGTCGTAGGTAGAGGTTCCTCTCCCTATTTCATCCATCAAGACCAAACTTCGGTTGGAGAGGTTGTTGAGAATGCTGGCCGTCTCGGTCATCTCTACCATAAAGGTAGACTCCCCTTTGGACAGGTTGTCTGATGCGCCTACTCGTGTAAAGACCTTGTCGATAATCCCCACCCGAGCATAGCTTGCGGGCACAAAACTCCCCATCTGCGCCATCAAAACGATCAAAGCCGTCTGTCGTAGCAGGGCCGATTTACCCGCCATGTTGGGCCCGGTAATGATGAGGATTTGCTGGCTATCGTGATCTAGGTAGATGTCGTTCGGAACGTAGCTTTCCCCGACAGGCAACTGCTTTTCAATCACGGGGTGCCTTCCTTCCTTGATTTCAAGGGTTTCCGTGTTGGAAATCTTGGGACGACAATAGCCATTACTGCTGGCTACCTTGGCAAAGGACAACAAGGCGTCCAACATTCCCAGCACCTTCGCATTTTGTTGGATGGGCACCACATAGGCCGCCGCTTCTAACACGAGCTCCTGAAAATATTTTTGCTCCAGAGTAATCATTCGCTCCTCTGCATGCAGGATTTTCTCCTCGTACTCTTTCAACTCAGGGGTAATATACCGCTCGGCATTCACCAAGGTTTGCTTGCGAATCCAAGTATCAGGCACCTTGTCCTTGTGCACATGGGTCACTTCCAAATAGTAGCCAAACACCTTGTTGTAGGAGATCTTCAAGGAAGAAATACCTGTTAACTGGATTTCGCGTTGTTGAATTTGCAGCAAATAATCCTTGCCTGTATTCGCAAGCCCACGGTATTCATCAAGGCCTGGATCTACACCATCCTTGATCACTCCACCCTGATGCAACAGCATGGGCGCGGACTCTTGGAGTTCTTTTTCGATTTTTTCAACCAACAGTTCGCATGGATGCAACTGTTCGGATAAGCGCTTGAGCGTGGGATTGGACTGGGCTTTGAGTACAGCTTTAATGGGAACGACCACATGAAGAGCGCGCTTAATCTGATTGATCTCTCGCGGATTGGCCCGCCCTACAACCACCTTGGAAATCAATCGTTCCAAGTCTCCAGTTTGTTTCAACTGCCCCAACATTTCCTCAATCAGGGAGGCGTTTTGGTAGAAAAAGTCAACAATATTCAAGCGCTCCTCGATGGCTTGCTTCTCCTTTAGCGGGAGTACCATCCACTTTTTCAGCATTCTGGAGCCCATTGGCGTCACCGTCTGGTCCAAAATTTGAATGAGCGGCACGCCACCCTCGTGTTGCGGATAGACCAACTCCAGATTTCGAATGGTAAACTTGTCCAACCAGACATACTTGTCCTCTGGAATGCGGGAGATGGAGGAAATGTGTTGGATATCTTTGTGCTCCGTCTCCTCCAAATAATACAATATTGCCCCAGCAGCTACGCTTGCAGCGGGCAAATCCTCTATTCCAAAGCCCTTGAGGCTCGTCGTACCAAAATGGTTTTTGAGTTTGTCGTAGGTAAAGTCGTACTGGTACACCCAATCTTCACAGTGGAAGGTGACAAACTCATTTTTGAAAAGCTCAGCGGCAGTTTTTCGGGCGGCTTTGGAAAAAATAAGCTCGGAAGGGGTAAAGCTTTGCAGCAGTTTTTCCACATAGGATGCATTTCCTTCTGCACACATAAACTCCCCCGTGGAAATATCTAAAAAGGCAATGCCATGGACCTCTTTTCCAAAGTGAATGGAGGCCAGGTAGTTGTTTTTTCGAGTATCTAAGACTTGATCATTGTAAGAAAGACCTGGGGTCACCAACTCCGTCACCCCTCTTTTCACGATGCCCTTCACCGTCTTGGGGTCCTCCAGCTGATCACAGATCGCTACGCGATTGCCCGCACGCACGAGCTTGGGTAGGTAGGTGTCTAAGGAATGGTGCGGGAAGCCGGCCAACTCAATGTGCGAAGCGGCACCATTGGCTCGCCTGGTCAACACAATATCCAAGACCTTGCTGGCCACGATCGCATCTTCGCCAAAAGTCTCGTAAAAATCCCCAACACGAAACAGCAGCAAGGCACCAGGATGCTTAGCCTTGATCGCATTGTACTGCTTCATCAAGGGGGTTTCTTGGCCGTCTTTGGATTTGCTCATGGGTGAATTAGAATTGTCGTACTTTTGAATCGGAAAATAGACCTGAAAATAGCCGATTCGAAAAGGAAATAAAAGAGATGAAGAAATTAAGCATGGAAGAGCTCGAACGGCTGTCCGTTCAAGAGTATAAAGAAACCCAAAAATCTCCCCTCATCCTGGTGCTCGACAATGTGCGCAGCCTCAACAATGTGGGTTCGGCCTTCCGAACTGGAGATGCCTTCCGCGTCGAAAAAATTTACCTCTGCGGCATTACAGGCACACCTCCACACCGAGACATTCAAAAAACGGCCCTTGGCTCCACCGAATCCGTGGATTGGGAATATTGCAGCAGTACTTTAGAAGCGCTTACAAAATTGAAAGCAGAGGGCGTTCGTTGCTGCGCCCTGGAGCAGGTGGAAAACTCCACCCCCTTGCAGCAATTTCAACCCCAGAAAGGAAGTAAATACGCGTTGATCTTTGGCAACGAAGTCTTCGGAGTCGAAGAAGAAGTGCTCAAAGCCTGTGACGAGGTCCTTGAAATCCCCCAGCTTGGCACCAAGCACTCCCTCAATATTTCCGTGACACTCGGTATCGCCGTTTGGGATATGATGGTGAAGTTGGGAGAAATTTGTTGAAGGATAGGGAATGAAAAACACAATGGAAATACAATAGAAATAATACGAGCAAGCTCGTAGAAATAAGGAATGCTATTCGTATTTCAACCTTATTTCACGGAGCGAAGCAAAGTCTATTTCTATCGTATTTCCATGGTATTCCCTACTTTGTACTTGGTACCTAGTACTTTGTACTTTTAAAACGGATATTTCCCTTCACCAATCATCACATCCGCAACTTGTCTACGAAGTTCCTTGGTGTTGACAAAATCTGGCTTGGTAAATCGCTTCAAGCCCATCAGCATTACTTTTTGCTCGTCGCCTTTGGCAAAAGACACAATTGCCTCTTTCGCAGCAGCTTCCACCTTGTCAATCGCTTCGTACAAGTAAATCCTGGACATCGCAATTTGCGCAGCACAAGCCCCTTCACCTCGTTGGCTGACAAGCTTCTCTGTTCGTAGCAACACCGACTCCGCTGCATAGATTTCAATCATCACATCTGCCAAGTTCATCATAATCTCCTGCTCGTCCTCAATGCGATCCTGCAAAGCCATGGCAGCCTTTCCGCCTACCATCAAGAATACTTTCTTAAGCTTGTGAACGAGGTCTTTCTCCATCGCAAAGAGCTCGGAGGTATCGATGCTTTCGAAAGAAGGTACAGACACCAGTTCGGAAGCCACAGCCATAGCGGGTTCAAATAGATTGATTTCTCCTTTCATCGCGCGCTTCAGCACCATACCCACCATGAGCATGCGGTTGATCTCATTGGTTCCCTCATAGATTCGGGAAATACGCGCATCACGGTAAGCCCGCTCCATCGGTGCATCAGCTGAGTAGCCCATGCCTCCATAGATCTGCACTCCCTGGTCCACGATGTAGTCCAGCACTTCGGATCCATGAACTTTTGCAATCGCACACTCAATCGCAAACTGTTCCATCGCCTTTAACTTCGCTTCAGCGTCAGACAAACCTTGTGCGGCCAATGCGCCCATTCGGTCTTCGATGTCTTGGCCTGCTCGGTAGCAAAGCGACTCTGTCGCATAGATTCGGGTAGCCATCTCTGCCAATTTCGCTTTGATTGCTCCAAAAGTGTTGATCGATACGCCAAACTGCTTGCGCTCGGCAGAGTAGCGGATACACTGGGAAGTCACTGTTCGAGCCCCGCCCAATACCCCTGCGCCTAGTTTCACGCGGCCGATATTGAGAATGTTAACGGCGATTTTGAAACCGTTGCCGCGAGCAGAAAGCATGTTGGCTACAGGCACCGGGCAGTCGTTAAAGAACACCTGACGAGTGGATGAGCCTTTGATGCCCAATTTCTTCTCCTCCTCATTCATGGTGATTCCCCCGAAGGTTTTTTCCACAATGAATGCGGTTAGGTTTTTATCGTCCTCGATTTTGGCAAAGACAATGAATAAGTCCGCAAAGCCCGCGTTTGAAATCCACATCTTCTGGCCTGTAATCAGGTACTGGGTTCCATCAGCAGAGAGCACGGCTTTGGTTTTGCCGCTGTTGGCATCCGAACCCGCATCTGGCTCTGTTAGGCAGTAGCAAGCGGCCCATTCACCAGTGGCCAACTTGGGAAGGTAGTTTTGCTTTTGCTCCTCCGTACCGTAGTACAAGATCGGCAAGGTACCAATCCCGGTATGTGCACCATAGGTGGTAGAAAAAGAACCTGAAGCACCAATGATGTCCGCAATCAGCATGGAAGTATTGAAACTCATGCCTAGCCCTCCATATTCCTCAGGAACGGCGATGCCAAGCAGGCCCAGGTCTCCCGCCTTTTTGAAAAGTGCCGGCACCAATTCCGGGTGCTTCATGCTGTCAATTTTCTCCACATTGGGATTAATCTCCGTGTCGATAAAATCTTGACAGGCCTGAGCCATCATTTTTTGTTCTTCACTGAATTCCTCAGGAATAAAAATATCCTGCGCTGGGGTTTCTCTCACAAGAAACTCTCCGCCTTGGATGCTGTTGGTTTGTGTTGACATGGTATGTTGTATTTATTTATCCGTTTTATAAATTAAGATGGCGGTGTTTTTGTACGAAGTACCTGCCTGCGGCAGGCAGGACAAGTACAATGTACCAAGATCCTTTTCGAGCAAAATTCCTGTCCGAATACAAATCTTTACTTCGACATTCTTCAATCGGCGTTCAGCATTCGACATTGATCATCATTCCTGCCCGCCGCGGCGGGTACCTCGTATTTGATTTCCTACTTGGTACTTAGTTCTTCGTACTTTATTTAAGTAATTCATATACCCCCGCTACTCCCTGTCCTCCTCCAACGCAAGCAGTCACAAGTCCGTACTTCTTGTTTTGTCTACGGAGTTCGTTGAAAAGCTGAATGGAAAGCTTTGCTCCAGTACATCCCAGCGGGTGTCCCAAAGCAACCGCTCCCCCATTGACGTTGATAATGCCTGGATTCATGTCCAAAGACTTCATCACGGCCAGCCCTTGTGCGGCAAAGGCTTCATTCAATTCGATCAGGTCAATGTCCTGGAGACTAAGTCCTGCCTGCTTCAGCGCCTTGGGAACGGCCTCTTTGGGTCCAATACCCATGATGCGCGGATCCACCCCAGCTACGGAGTAAGACATCATGCGCGCCACAGGATCGAGTCCAAGTGATTTCATCAAACGCTCTGACATCACGACCACAAAGGCGGCTCCATCGGAGGTCTGAGAAGAGTTTCCTGCCGTCACCTGACCACCCAATCTAAAGGCTGGTTTAAGTGCCGCAAGGGCTTCCATGGTCGTCCCTGCACGCGGACCTTCGTCCGTGTCTACCACATACTTTCGGGTTTTCTTTCTTCCTTTTTCGTCCAAGTAGGTTTCTTCAACTTCCACAGGAACGATTTCGTCTTTAAACTTACCTGCGGCAATGGCCGCAAGGGCTTTTTCGTGAGAGCGAACAGAAAAGGCATCTGCCTCCTCGCGAGTGATGCTGTAGTCCTTGGCAAGTTCCTCAGCAGTTAATCCCATGCTGAGGTAGTAGGAAGGGTGTTGCGAAGCAATCTTCCAGTTGAGCGCCGTCTTGTAGCCCATCATGGGTACCAATGACATGGATTCAGTTCCGCCTGCAATGATGCAATCGGCCATCCCAGCCTTGATTTTGCCCACAGCTAGGGCGATGGCCTCCAAGCCGGAGCCACAGTAGCGATTCATCACAAATCCAGGAACATCCATTCCCAGGGCTAGGAGCGAAATCATTCGGCCCATTTGCATGCCTTGCTCGGCTTCAGGAACGGCGTTGCCTACAATGAGGTCATCGACTAGTTTGGGCTCAAGTCCAGGCGTATTGGCCACCAAATGTTTGATCACATCTGCTGCCAAATCATCCGGACGATAAAAACGAAATCCCCCTTTTTTGGATTTCCCTACCGCCGACCGATATCCGTTTATTATATATGCTTCCATGTTAATTGAATTTTTTTTGTTGTCTATCTTAATTAGTAAGAGCCAAGAAGCAAGAAACCTGCCTGCGGAAGGCAGGCGAGAGCCAAGATTCTTGAAAGATTTTATTTCGATGAAGTGGTTAGTATCAAGTAGCAAGTATCAAGTAATTAGTACCTAAACCCAGTTAGTTTAGTGGTGCCAAGGAAGCTTTTAATCCATTGATCATTCGTTGAAGTTCTGAAAGATTCTCCTCCAGTTCTTTTACTCGTTCTGCCGTGATCAAGCCTGTTCGATGAGCGATTATCAATTGTGTTTCCAATTCAAAACTCTCTCCTAAACTTACTTCAAGGGACTGAGAAAACTGCTTTGTCGAAGTCTTCCCGCATCCTTCTGCAATGTTAGAAGGAATGGACACTCCAGCTCTTCTCATTTGTGAGACCAATCCAAACTTCTCCTCTGAAGGAAATACTTTGGTGACCGCATATATTTCTACTGCGAAATCAACCGCTTTTTGCCAAACCTTAAGTTCTTTAAAATTATGCACAGTCAGTGTGTAGAAATACTTGATACTTGATACTTGATACTTGATACTTGATACTTGATACTTGATACTTGATACTTGATACTTTAATTAATTTCTAAGTGGTTTACCCTTAAACAAAATACTATGTATTCGTTCCAGCGTCTTTTTCTCGCCGGTCAAGCTGAGGAAAGCTTCGCGCTCCAAGTCCAACAAGTACTGTTCGGTAACCTCTGTAGGGGAAGACAAATCGCCTCCAGCCATTACGTTGGCTAGCTTTTTGGCGATTTTCGCATCGTGCTCGGAGATATAACCCCCGTAAATCATTCCAGTAATCCCTGCTTCAAAATAGGCTAGGGCACTTTTGCCCAATACCTTGATGTTGCGCTGAGGAACAGGTTGGGTATAGCCTAGGTCTGAGAGCGAAATAACCTTGGACTTTGCGTCTGCCAACTGTCGCTTACGGTTGAGCGAGATGCCATCGCTGGCACGCAAATAGCCCAGTCCACGTGCTTCCTCCGCTGATGTAGAGACCTTCGCCGTAGCAATGTTCATGAAGTACTCTTGCAACTGGTTGAGCTCCACGTCCCCACCAATGATGCCGTTGGAGAAGCGGAGTGTCATCTCCTTGGTTCCCCCGCCGGCAGGGATTAGTCCAACGCCCACTTCCACCAGGCCCATGTACAGTTCGGCATGCGCTTGAATGTGATCGGCATGGAGTGACAATTCGCATCCACCACCCAAGGCCATGTTATGCGGCGCTACCACTACGGGTACAGAGGAGAAGCGTGCCCGCGTCATGGTATTTTGAAACTGGGCGATCATCAAGTTGATTTCGTCAAATTCCTGGTCTCCGGCAAACATGAACAGCATAGCCAGGTTGGCACCCGCAGAGAAATTGCCTCCTTCGTTACCGATGACAAGCCCTTTGTAGGATTTTTCAGCCATGCCGATGGCTGTGTTGATGCCCTCAATGACTTCGGCACCCATGGAATTCATTTTGGAGTGAAACTCCAAGCCAATGACCTCGTCTCCAAGATCAATTACCGTAGCCCCTGCATTGCCCCATACTTTTTTGCCTGCTGACTTCAGCGTATCCAAAATGACAAATTCCTCCATTCCAGGAATCTCCTTGTAAGACTTGGAAGGAATGTCGTAGTATGTTTTTTTGCCATTTACTATCTTGTAGAAAGACTCGTGTCCAGCAGCAAGAAGTTCGTGCACCCAAGTTGCCGCCTTTTCTCCGGCTGCTTCCATCTTTGCAACGGTCTCCTTTACGCCTAGCGCATCCCAGGTTTCGAAAGGACCAAGTTCCCAGCCGAAGCCAGCGCATACCGCTTGATCGATACGGTAGAGCTCCTCAGATATCTCTGGAATACGGTGGGCGCAATACTTAAACAAGTCGTAAAAAGAGGTACGGTAAAACTCACCTGCTCGATCTTCAAAGTTGACCAACAGCTTCAGTCGCTTTTTGAGGTCTTCCACTTCTTTGGCCGCCTCAAGCGCCTTAAACTTCGGCTTCTCTACATCTTTGTAGGTAAAGGTCTTCAGGTCGAGTTCTTGAAGTTCCTTTCTGCCGTCCGGATGGCGCGTCATTTTGAAATAACCCTGGCCTGTTTTGTCTCCAAACCACTTGTTGTTGTAGAGCACTTCCACAATCTTGGGCAGGATAAACTTGTCTCTGGACTCGTCGTGCGGAAGGGCTTTGTAGAGATTGTTGGATACGTTGACCGTGGTGTCTAGGCCGACCACATCCATGGTGCGGAAGGTGGCGGACTTGGCTCTACCGATGACAGGGCCAGTAAGCTTGTCTACTTCCGAAACACTAAATCCCATTTTTTCAATCGCGTGCATGCCAGAAATGATGGCATAAACACCTACACGATTGGCGATAAAGGCTGGAGTATCCTTGCAAAGAACGGTTTCCTTTCCTAGAAAACGGTCTCCATAGGCCATCAAAAAGTCAATGAGTTCCGGTTTAGTTTTTGGACCCGGGATAATTTCCAATAGCTTCAAGTAGCGCGGAGGATTGAAAAAGTGCGTTCCTGCAAAATGTGCTTGGAAGTCTTCCGATCTACCTTCAGACATCAAGTGCATCGGAATACCCGAGGTGTTGGAGGTAATCAGCGTGCCTGGCTTTCTGTATTTTTCTACTTTTTCAAACAGCTGTTGCTTGATGTCCAAGCGCTCCACCACCACTTCAATTACCCAATCGTAGTCTTTGATTTTTGGAAGGTCGTCGTCAAAATTACCTGTTGTAATTCTAGACGCGTTGGACTTCTCGTAAATCGCGGAAGGGTTGGATTTAAGCGTGTTTTGGAGGGCGGTGGTCACGATTCGGTTGCGAACAAGCGGAGACTCCTTCGTCAGCCCTTTCTTTTGTTCCTCCTCATTGAGTTCAAACGGGACAATGTCCAGCAAAAGTACCTGCACGCCAATGTTGGCAAAGTGACAGGCAATTCTGGATCCCATTACCCCTGAGCCCAAAATGGCTACTTTTTTAATGGTTCTATTCATGGTCTAATTTATTGAAATGCGTTGCTGTGGGTTTCTTGTTCACTAAATCCGGGAAGGACTTCTTTGGTTTGAATTTGATCGATAACTTTTTGAATTTTTGAGATGACCCCGAAAAAACTGGCCAACTCTTCTTCCGTTAATGCTGCACGAACCTGTTCGTTGAATCGCTTCACACTTTGAACGGAGATTTCTTTTTTCCGTTTTCCTTCCTCCGTCAGAAACATGCGTACGGAACGCTTGTCTACCGGGTCGGCCTTTTTGTAAATCAGTCCCTTCTCCTCCATGGTCTTCAACATGCGGGTGAGACTGCGCGTCTCCAAACCGATGAGGGGAGCTATTTTGGTGGCAGGCGTACCCTCCTTGGAGTTGATGTTGATCAACACAAAACCAATGGCGGTAGTAAATCCCTCCTCGGCAGCCTGCTGATTGTACATCCTTGAAATGGCATGCCAAGCACTTTTAATGGGATAATCAACTGTCTCTTCCTTTTTCATAGGTTTCTCTACGCTAGCATAGCGCACCTAAATTAGAAAAATTTTGTATGCATGCATACTATTTTGGAAAGAAAATGTGAAGTAGAATATTCGATGAGAAGCAAGAACCGAGACACAAGAGATTAGACTCTTTTCTGCTGGAAAGGCAATTGAGCATTTTGAGCAGTTTTTCTTCTCGGCTCTTGTATCTAATCTCTTGCTTGTATAAAAAAACCACATAGGCACATAGTTTTTTCTATGTGTCTATGTGGCAAAAAAACTCCTCGTCTTTATTCTTGGTTCTCGGCTCTGTCTTATCGATTAATGTCGAACACTGAACGCCGATTGAAGAATGTTGAAGTCAAGAAAACTAGTCTTTGATCAGCAGCATTTACTCTAATTTCTCGGCTCTTGTTTCTTGCTTCTAAAACTACTTCCTATACAAAGCCTCTACTCGATCCGCGTACTTTTCCATGATTACCTTGCGCTTCAGCTTCATGGTAGGCGTCAACTCCCCTGTCTCAATTCCCCAAGGCGCATCCAACAATTCAAATCGTTTGATCTGCTCCCAGTTTCCAAACAGCTCGTTAAACTTCGCTACTTCGCTCAAATACTTTTCCTGAACTTGTTCATTCTGGATCATCTCCGCATCTGTCGTGTAGGCAATATCACTTCGCTTACAAAATTCCTTCAATCCATCAAAGCTCGGCACAATCAATGCCGCCGGATAGTTTCGATCTGCACCCACCACGATCAATTGTTCAATGAGTGGGGATTCTTTAAACTTATTTTCCATCGCCTGTGGAGCTATGTACTTTCCTCCTGAGGTTTTGAACATCTCTTTCTTTCGGTCGGTAATCTTCAGATACCTGCCATCCAAAACACCTATGTCTCCCGTATGGAACCAGCCATCTTTGATCACATCAGCAGTCATTTCCGGCTCTTTGTAATAGCCCTGCATGATATTCGGACCTTTGACAAGAATCTCTCCGTCTTCCGCAATTTTTACTTCCACATCCTTTACAATCTTGCCCACATAGCCAATTCGAATCTCTTCTTTCGTACCAATCGAGGCTGTTACTACCGGAGAAGTTTCGGTCAAACCATAACCCTCACAAACCCGAATTCCTGCAGCCCAAAATACTCTGGCAAGACGCGGTTGAAGCGCCGAAGCACCCGAGTTGATCTGCTGAATATTTCCACCCAAGGCTTCTCTCCATTTGGAGAAAATAAGCTTGTTGGCAATCTTCAATTGGAAATCATACCAGCCACCCATATCTGCAGCAGGATCATTTCTAAGGCCTAACTCCAAAGCCCAGAAAAACAATTTTTTCTTCACTCCAGTAAGCTCATAGCCTTTGGCTACAATCTTATCGTAGACTTTTTCAAGTAAACGTGGTACAGTATTGAAAAGATGAGGCTGTACTTCCTTCAAGTTGTCTCCGATGGTTTCCATGTTTTCTGCATAGTAGATGGAATAACCCATATACACAAAACAGAAAGATGCTGTACGCTCAAAAATATGGCAAAGCGGTAGGAAACTCAATACTTTGGATGTGCCTACTGGAGGAGACATGATATGGGAAACCGACATCAAATTGGAAAGGACGTTCGCATGGTTCAACATGACTCCCTTCGGTCTTCCGGTAGTTCCTGAAGTATAAATAATCGTAAATAAATCCTCCGGCTTTACATTGGCCTTGTGATTGGCTAAAGAAGCACGATCCCCAGGTTTTCCTGCTGCTTGCACTTCAGTCCAATGAGCAACT